>NZ_QHHV01000514.1:0-1682 GCF_003947245.1 Actinoplanes sp. ATCC 53533
AAAGGGAAGAGTGCTCGCTGCCTATTTGCCACGCACCCTCACAGTCTTGAAACGGTCAAGGCAAAGGGCTTCGCCGGCGAATATCGCGACGAAGTTCTGGTTGCTGCTGACACATTAGGCGATACGAAGAAGGTGTTCCGCGACCTGCGTGCCGAAGAGCGAGCAGCCGCTCAGTCCGTCGACCTTTCTAAGCTAGAGCCCTTCGGCTCACTCAACGCGGTGCCAAACGAATCCATCCCGGCCGGCAACGTCCACACCGTGATGGCCAGCGGATACGGTTACCGGACGTTTGGCGATCTCATGTGCAACAGGCAGGCGCTGCAATTTGCCGAGACCGCCCGAGCCATCCGCGCTTGCCACGCTGACACTCTGGCCGCCGGCATTTCGCCAGAATACGCCCGTGCTCTCGCCACCTTCGCCGCAGCAACGCTTGCCCGCCGCCTCCGCGTCGCCACCCGAGGGTGCGGTGTCCAGGCCATGGGCAAGGAAGACGGTTCGGTGCAAAACCGAGTAAAGGTACGGGACCTATTCTCCAACGAAGCCGGCATTGGCTTCCAATTCGATTGGCTAGAGACCGGACCTGGTGTCGGACCGGGAACATGGACATCGGTCGCGAAAACGGGCATGCGTCCCTATTTGACTCACGTGAAGGCTATCCGCGGATCGGCCGCGCGGTTCCGCCAAGGGAACGCCATGGCGCTCCCATACCGCGATGGAAGCGTCGATGCGATTGTTACCGATCCGCCGTACTACGACATGATCGAGTACGCTGATGTGTCAGACCTAATGCACGTCTGGCTGAAGCGTGTTCTGTTCGACGTCGAGCCAGATCTGTTCGGCCCGAAGGCGGCCCGAACCAGTGATGGCCTCCAGAACAAGAACGACGAGATCATCGTCCGCCGAGTGCACGAGCCAGGCAGAGTTCGCCACGACAAGGATTTCTACGAGGCTTCGCTGTCCAAGGCGTTCGCCGAGTGCCGCCGTGTTCTACGACCTGACGGCCACCTGGTTGTGGTGTTCGGCCACTCCGACCCCGACGCATGGAAGCGGCTGCTTGCGGCACTCCACGATGCAGGGTTCGTGGTTACCAGCTCGTGGCCGAGTCGCACAGAATCGGCTAACACCGGGGTCGCCTCGATCAAGGTCACGGTCACCATCGGGTGCAGAGTTGCCCCACTCGATCGAGAGCCAGCCACCGCAGCCCAGGTCGACAAGGAGGTCACCGACGCGATCAAGCGGTCGGTGAAGAACTGGTCCAGGGAGGGCCTGGCTCTCGGTGATCAGATGATGGCTTCCTACGGTCCCGCTATGGAGGTGTACGGACGCTACGCGACTGTGCTACAGCCCGATGGCAGCTCAGCGTCCCTTGAACGCTACCTAACCCTTGCCCGTCGCAGCGTTCGAGAGGCGACCGCACTGCGCCTGGACGAGATACCTATCGAGACCTTCGACTCGCTCACCCGTTTCGCGGTGTTCTGGATGCGGCTGTACGGGCGCACAGTTGTGCCCAAGGGCGAGGCAAGATTCCTGGCCCAGGTCGACAACCTACGCATGGAGGAGGTCCGCCACGGCTTGCTCGCCGAGTCCGGCGCCGGATTCCGCCTTCTGCTCGACCCACCGACAAACGTCAGCCCAGATAGCGCCGAGTTCGACGTCGCACGTGCCCTAGCCGGTGCGTTCAC
>NZ_QHHV01000515.1:0-1562 GCF_003947245.1 Actinoplanes sp. ATCC 53533
CCCGGGAGGGAGGACGGCGCGAACGGGCACCGAATTCATCGCGCCGGAGGCGTCCTTCTCGCCGGCGGCCAACACCGTCGTGCACGGCATCACCAAGATTACTGGTACGGCCCTGTCCGACGACGTCGCCGAGATCGCCATCAGCCGGGGCGGTGAGAAGGTCAGCCGGGTGACAGCCGCGCCGTGGGAGTTGGCCTGGGACACCACCAAGGCAGCGCTCCGAGGCGGGCTCACCCTTCAGGTCACCGATCGCGCCGGTAACGTGACCACCTACCACCGCTACTACGCGGTCGACAACGTCGGCCCGGACGTCTCGTTCTCCTGGGACGTACCGAATGTGGTTCACGCCGGCAAGTTTTATCTAAGCTCGTGGATCTCTGATCGGTCCGGTGTGGACCGAGTCGAGTGGTGGATCGACGGTGCGCTGCGTTCAACCAGCAAGACCGGCTTCACGTACGACTTCGGCGGCAGGAGCCGGACCACCATGCTCGAGATCCGGGCCTGGGATGTGAACGGCTACGCCTCCACGGAGAACTTCCCGCTTACGGTCGACGCCGACCCACCGAAGGTGGCGTCCGCCGCCCCTGCCAACGGGACTCTCGTCCGGGGCACCAGCGTCGCGGCCAGCCTGCGGCTCTCGGACATCTCCGGAGTCGATTACGCGACCCCGGTCAGCGGGTACACCCCCACCGATTTCACCTCGCCGTACACCGGCAGGTTCAAGCTGGGCAAGGACGGCAAGCTGACCCTGAAGTGGTGGGTCACGGACTACTGGTACCAGAGCAAGTACGTCTACCAGACGGTCGTTGTCGACAACACAAAGCCGAAGCTGACGGTGACCAAGGGCCCGAAGAACGGGGCCAAGGTCAAGAGCACCGTCAAGGTGCAGGCGGCGGCGAGCGACAAGAACCGGATCGCCAAGGTCCAACTGCTGATCAACGGCAAGGTGATCGCGTCGGACAGCACGGCGGCCTACACGTTCACGATCAACACCAAGAAGTACGGCAAGAAGTTCACGGTCAAGCTGCGCGCCTACGACAAGGCGGGCAACGCGACCACGACGACGACGCGGACCTGGCACCGCTGATCGTCCGGCTGGGCCGCACAGGCCGCCTGGCCTAAGCCCCTGGCCAGAACTCCTTCCCGTAACCCTGGGGTAGCCAGGGCGAGGTCCAGGGTGCTGCGGTGGCCAGGTTCTGGGTTTCGGTGCGGTGCTGGAAGAATGTGTGGGCTTGTTGGATCCGGTCGCTGATCGTGGCGGTTGCGGTGTTCGCGATGTGTTGTTTCATCGTGGCCCAGATCCGTTCGACCGGGTTGTCCTGAGGGCTGTATTTCGCGCCTTCGATGATCTGGATGCGGGGATGCGCGGCGAGCCAGCGTTGGGTGATTTTGGAGTGGTGGGTGCTGCCGTTGTCGCAGATCACGGCGATGGCCGGGGCTTGCGGGTAGGCGTCGAGGAGTTGCTGCAGGAAGTAGCAGAACACCACGGAGACGTTCTTGACGCTGACGTGGTGATGCACGGTGCCGGTGAGCAGGTTGACCGCGCCGTGCACGGTGCGTCG
>NZ_QHHV01000516.1:0-1416 GCF_003947245.1 Actinoplanes sp. ATCC 53533
GCGTACGCGCGACCAGCCCGCGATCCTCCAACTTGCCGACGATCTTGGTCATCGTCGGCGGCTGCACCCGCTCGGTGTCCGCCAGCTCCCGTGGGGTCAGCGCACCGGCCAGTTGCAGGCTGGTCAGCGCCGAGAGCTGACTGAACGTGAGATCGCCGACCGCACGGGCCTGACGCAACCGCCGATTGAGCCGCATGATCGCTTCGCGCACCGAAATGGCCAGTTGCTCGGCTGTTGCCCGCTCCGCCACCGACCGCTCCATCACGTTTCTTAGCCTAGCTAATGAGCTTGGCTAACGACATCGAATACGGCTATGACCGTAGTCACCGGGCACGCTAGCGCACCCGGCGACCACCCCGATCACCGCAGGCAGCAGCTCACAACAGAACAGACTCCAGCGGGCCCCGCAGGAAGTACAGGACGAACAGCACTGCCACGCCGTACAGCAGCGGGTGCACCTCCCGGGCCTTGCCGACGGCCACCTTGATCACCACGTACGAGATGATCCCGGCGCCGATGCCGTTGGAGATCGAGTATGTGAACGGCATCAGCGTGATCGCCAGGAACGCCGGGATGGCGATCTCGTAGTCGGTCCAGTCGATCTGCCGGACCGCCGTGATCATCAGGAAGCCGACCACCACCAGCGCCGTCGACGCCGCCTCGAACGGCACCATCGTGACCAGCGGGGCCAGGAACATGGCCAGCAGGAACAGCACGCCGGTGACCAGGTTGGCGACGCCCGTCCGGGCTCCCTCGGCGACACCCGAGGCGCTCTCGATGAACGACGTGTTGCTCGACACGCTCGCCGCACCGCCGGCCGCCGCGGCGACCGAGTCGACGAGCAGGATCTCCTTCGTCCGCGGCGGCATGCCCTCGGAGTCCAGCAGGTCGCCCTCCTGGCCGACCGCGACCATCGTGCCCATCGTGTCGAAGAAGTCGGTGATCAGCAGGGTGAAGATGAACATCAGCACGACCAGCCAGCCGGCCCGGTCCCACGAGTCGAGCACGTTGAACTTGCCCAGCAGCGACAGGTCGGGCAGATCCACGATCTTGTCCGGCAACGCGGGCACGTTCAGCGACCAGCCGGCCGGGTTCGGCTTGCCGTCGACGAACGACGGGCCGACCTTGGCGATCGCCTCCACGATGACCGCCAGCACCGTGCTGACCAGGATGCCGATCAGGATCGCGCCCTTGACCTTGCGGACGAAGAGCACCAGCGTGATCAGCAGACCGACGCAGAAGACGAACACCGGCCAGGTCGTCAGCTTGCCGCCCAGACCCAGCTCAACCGGCACGGTCGTGCCCGCGGCGTCCGGGATGCGGCGCACGAAGCCCGCGTCGACCAGCCCGATGATCATCAGGAACAGGCCGATACCGACGCCGATCGCCGTCTTCAGCTGGGTGGGCACGGCCCGG
>NZ_QHHV01000517.1:0-1526 GCF_003947245.1 Actinoplanes sp. ATCC 53533
TACCTGCCCAAGCAGCTCAACAACCCGTACAGCGACGTCGAGGTCAGCGGCGGCAAGGTCGCCGTGGGTGAGCTCAAGGGCGAGTACAAGCTGGTCGGCCCGAACGACGCCAGCGCCTCCTCGCAGGTCAGCTACATCAACACGCTGATCCAGCAGCAGCAGGACGTGATCGTGGTGGCGGCCAACGACCCGAACGCGGTCTGCCCGTCGCTGAACCAGGCCCGCCAGGCCGGCATCAAGATCGTCGCGTTCGACTCGGACGCCTCGAAGGACTGCCGCGACGCCTTCATCAACCAGGCCACCACCGAGGGCATCGGCAAGAGCCTGGTCGAGATGGCCAGCGAGCTGGCCGGCGGCGCGGGCGAGATCGCCATCCTCTCGGCGACGCCCAACGCCACCAACCAGAACGCCTGGATCGAGGTCATGAAGACCGAGCTGGCCAAGCCGGAGAACGCGAAGCTCAAGCTGGTCAAGACGGCGTACGGCAACGACGACGACCAGAAGTCGTTCCAGGAGGCGCAGGGCCTGCTGCAGTCGTACCCGAACCTGAAGGTCATCGTCTCGCCGACCACCGTGGGCATCGCCGCGGCCTCGCGGTACGTCAGCTCCTCGAACTACAAGGGCAAGGTGGCGATCACCGGCCTGGGCCTGCCGAACCAGATGCGCCAGTACGTCAAGGACAGCACCGTGAAGAAGTTCGCGCTGTGGAACCCGGCCGACATCGGCTACCTGGCCGGGTACGCGGGTGCGGCGCTGGCCTCCGGCCAGATCACCGGCAAGGAAGGCGAGAAGTTCAAGGCCGGCAAGCTCGGCGAGTACACCGTCGGCGCGGCCGGCGAGATCGTCCTCGGCCCGCCGACCGAGTTCACCGCCGAGAACATCGACCAGTTCAACTTCTAAAGCTTTCTATGCACTGAGCCAACCCGCAGCGGAAAACCCCAGAAGGAAGAGCATGAGGTATTGCTTCAATCTCCAGATCCGGCCAGACCGGTTGGCGGAGTACGTGGAGCGGCACCAGGCCGTGTGGCCCGAGATGCAGGACGCATTACGGGCCACCGGCTGGCGCAACTACTCCCTCTTCCTGCGCTCCGACGGCCTGCTGGTCGGCTACGTCGAGGCTGACGACCTCGCGGCGTCCCAGGCGGCCATGGAGGCGCTGGACGTCAACACCCGATGGCAGTCGGAAATGGCGGAATTCTTCGTCGGTACCTCGCCCGACGAGGGATTCCCGCTGCTGACCGAGGTGTTCCACCTCTCGGATCCTTTGGAGAACCCATGATCGACCTCGCCGCCGTCAAGCGCGCCCTCGCCGCGCAGCGCATCGAGACCCCCTCGTGGGCTTTCGGCAACTCCGGCACCCGATTCAAGGTCTTCGCCCAGGCGGGCGTCCCCCGCAACCCGCGGGAGAAGATCGCCGACGCGGCCATCGTGCACAAGTTCACCGGCGTGGCGCCGACGGTCGCGCTGCACATCCCGTGGGACAAGGTGGACGACTACGCTTCACTCGGCGATTTCGCCCGGGAGCA
>NZ_QHHV01000518.1:0-1454 GCF_003947245.1 Actinoplanes sp. ATCC 53533
CGACCGATCCGGGTCACCCTGACCGGAAACGCGACCTTCCTGCGGCTGCCGCGGATCCTGGACACCCTGGATGCCATTCCTGCCGATCGGCCCGTGGAACTCGATCTCACGGGCGTGCATCATCTGGATCACGCATGCCGTACTGCGCTGCAGGGCTGGGCTGAAAGGCACGGCGTCGCCGACCGTGTGCCCGTCCGGATCATTCCCGCGGCGTGAGCCGTTGCCCGGGTACGCGGTGCGGCTGTCGGCGTGCCCGGGCAGCAGCGGCTACCGTGGGGTGCGCAGGCGGGTCTGGATCTGCCTCAGCGCCTCGATCTCGTACTGCTGGCCGCGCTTCATCGACTCCGCGAGCTCGAGGACCTGCTCGACGGGGTCGCGCGCGAGGACAGCGTCGACCATCTCGAGCCCGCCGATGTGGTGCCGGATCATCAGCTCGGTGAATGAGGCGTCGAATGCCGGACCGCTCGCCTCTCGCAGGGCGGTGAGTTCGTCATCGGTCGCCATCCCGGGCATCAGGCCAGCTCGCGCCGGCGGCGATGACGGCGTGGCCATCCCTCCGTGATCCGTGCCGGATTCGTCCTGCATCCAGGCCATCCGTGGACCGGTTGCGGTCGGTGACAGGTTCCACTGGCGAAGCCAGGCGCGCATCATGCCGATCTGTGCCTGCTGGGTCAGGGCGATGTCGAGGGCCAGCGTGCCGATCTCCGGCAGCTCGGAGCGCTGCACGGCAAGGATGGCCATCTCGACGGCCTGGCCGTGATGGGTGGACATGTCGCGGGCGAACCCCGCCTCCGCGGAGTCGTCGCCCGGCATACGCGACACCGCGACGAACAGCCCGACACTGATCGTGATCGCCACGGCGAGGACCGCGCCGATCAAGCCGACCAGAAACAATCGGCGACGTGATGCGCTGCCCGGCACGACGGTTTCCGGCTCGTCGGTGACTGTCATCGCGGATTCCAGCGTCATCTAGCTTCCGTCGTCGTGGGGTGTGGTGCCGGTCTTGGTGTTGCCACCGGAACAGGCGGCACCCTGTTCGGGTCCCGCGTTGATACGGGCAGCGGCCAGGAACTGATCGATACGGGCGTCGTCGGCGGAGTCGACGGCGAGTTGATAGCCCCAGGCTTGCAGCGAGATGGGCCTGGCAAGCCCTTCGTGCGGGCTCATCAGCGTGTAGTCGGCGCCGCGGACCCGCTCGGCCAGCTGAGTGATCTGCTCGGCGGCCAGGCCCGTCCGGTAGGTCACCCAGACAGCGCCGTGCTCCATGCTGTGCGTCGCGTGTTCCGCGGCGATCGGAGCGTCGTAGACGGCGCCTGTGCAGCTCTGCCACTCAGCGTTGTGGTCGCCGCCGACCGAGGGACTCACCTCGTACTTCAGGGGGCCCGACTTGTGGTTGCTGGTCAGCCACGCGGGCTTCTGCTGCTGATAGTTCGTGACGCCGGCGAGCGCGGACA
>NZ_QHHV01000051.1:0-14397 GCF_003947245.1 Actinoplanes sp. ATCC 53533
CGCGCGGTGGTGATCAGTGCTTCGAACTGCAGATGGCCCAACCCGAGGGTGGGTGATTCAGGTGGCACGAGCGGCCGGCGGACGTAGTCGGCCGGTGAGTGTGGCAGGGCCTGGTCGATGACGCAGACGCGGTAGAAGCCGATCACGACCGACAGCCGGCGGGAGACTGTCGAGGGCTGGTAGCAGCGCACATCCTGCAGCCAGCGCACGTACCGCTCGATGTCGACCCGCCTGGCCGTGAGCGGATTGAGTTCCTGGTCGGCGCACCAGGTCAAGAAGATTCGCAGGTCCGACTCGGTGTGCTGCCGTGTTGCGCCGCGGTAGCGGCCGAGGTAGGCGGAGACCGCCGTCTGGAGCGCGGCACTATTTGGAGGACACCGCGGCGGGACCGAGGGCAGAGTAGGTAGTCATACCTCACGCTGCGTCGCAGCCGTGCTCGACGCCAGCGCTTCCGGAGCGGCAGGTAAGCGCGCCTGACCATCGTTCGATCGGGAGGGAGGACTCACCGCCCCTCCGGGTTGCGGCCAGATTCCCAGCTGAGTAGATACCTGCGTTGCTATGGTGCTCAGATGTCGAAGCGGCTGACTGGCATACAGATCCCACCAGGCTGGGGTGCCTCCTGGGAAACTATCGAGGGCGACAAGGAAGTCGCACGGAAGGTGATCACGTTTCTCGAAGATCGACGCCTGCTCTTCGGCACCCGACACTGGGGACAAGAGGATGGGTTCAGTTGCGTTCGATCGGCCCTCACGATTCGCAGCATGCTAAGCGAGCAGCTATCGCGCGCCAGCCCCGGCAAGACGCTGGAGCAACATTTGCGAGCAATGCGGGCCGCTTGTCGACGATTCGTTGACGAGGCAGGACATGAGGCGGAAGGCTTCGTGAACCCGATGCACTTCGGCGCGGCAATCGGTGATCTGAGGACATCTGTAGGTTACTCGATTGCAGCGATCGCCGACCACTTCCAAATTCCTGTGGAAGAAGAACTGGCGACCATCCTTCCGCCGGAGGATGATCCATCGTGGATTCCGGGATTCGAGGATGACGAGGGTTGAGGGCCGGGCAGCCCAACTTTCTGCGATCACCTGGACTGAAGCTCCACTCTCCGCGCCTCTCCGCGGCAGTTTAGTGCGGTGCCGTTTACCCGACGCTGATTGCTACTGTAGTTCGAGATTTAGATACCGAGCCATACAAGCAGGGGCGTCTTCGTGAAATTCCTTCGCGACACGCTCAAGAGATGGGATCTGGAGAGGTGCCAGCGTGATCAGGCGCCGCAGGACGCGCTTCGCCGATTCGGCGCGCAGGATCGCGCGTCGATGCAGCTCGCGATGCCTCCAGCTCCTTGGTCGCCTGCGCCAACAATGCGGTCAACCGAGGCGCGTACCAGGTGGCGTGTGCATCCAACCAGCCACGCAGAAAAGCGCTGTACCGGAACGAGTCGAGGATCCAAGCGTTAAGTGATTCCGAGGCACCAGATAACCCACGATCGGAAAACTTCATGGCGCGTTCCATCGCATCGAGCAAAGTCTCCGCCACCGCGTTAGCCCGGTAGGTCATGTCCTCGTCGAGCGGCGGCAATGCCCCGTGGGCATCACGCTCGTTGAAGATTGGCCGCAGGGTTGGATGCTCCAGATAAGCCTGGGTGACCACGACGAATAGTGCGTCGAGCGCCGATTCTGCGGATGTCTCCAGTGCGTGGCTGAGCCGCTCCGTCTGCTGCGCCATAATTTGCACCTGGTATCGAACAAACCCAAGGCTCACGATGACCGCCAAGAGTCCTATGGCCGAGACGGTGACTGAGGTCCACTCATAGGCTGACATGCTCCACTCGTACCACTATACGTTGATGGCGGCCATCGAGGGAACGGTGAACCATTCGAACTGTTCGTTCGATTCACACCGTTCATGACTACTCCTGGCGACCAGTTTTGGATGGCCGCCGAAGCGCCCTCTTCTCGGCAGAGTAGTGCCTCATCAGAGCGACGACGCCCCGATCAGAAACCACGCACAGTCACTGCCAGGCGTGCGTGCGTTCCTACCCCCACGCCCGCCACGCATCTCCGAATGTCACCGGCCGCAACCGCCGCCTGGATGGCGGTCCGGGACGGCACCAGCCCGGATCCCGAAGCCTCCGGCATGGCCCGTTTCGTGGCGGGGCCGGCGCCTATACTTCGCCGCGTGCCGGCCCTGGGAGCGCGCCGGCCTCGTGATCGACAACAGCGACGTGGCCCTTCCCGCGCTCGTCATCCCACGGGGGTAGGTAAGGGTGTTTCGGACGGTCCTCGCGGCGGTCGGTGTCTTCGCGGGCACCAACGTCGACGACATCATCGTGCTGACCGTGCTGTTCCTGTCGGCGCGCGCCTCGGGTCGCCCGCGACCGTGGCAGATCTGGGCCGGCCAGTATGCCGGGATCGCCGCGCTCGTCGCCGTGTCGGCGCTCGCGGCGCTGGGCCTGACGCTGATACCGGACGAGTGGGTGGGGCTGCTCGGCCTGGTGCCGCTGGCCCTCGGCGTCCGGGGCCTGATCGGCGCGTTCCGCGGCGGCGCCGGGGACGACCCGCCGGTGGCCGCCGGCACCGCGGTGGCGGTGGCCGGCGTGACGATGGCGAACGGCGCCGACAACATCGCGGTCTACACGCCGATTTTCCGCACCCTGGGCGCGACCGGCAGCGTGGTGACAGTGCTGGTGTTCGCCGTGCTGGTCGCGGTCTGGTGCGCGGCGGCCTCCTGGCTGGGCTCGCACCGACGGATCATCACCCTGGTCGAACGCCACGGCCACTGGCTGGTGCCCCTGGTCTTCATCGCGATCGGCCTGGTCATCCTGGTCCAGTCCGGCGTGCCGACCCGCGGGCACTGACCGGCGGCGCCGGGCCCGTGCGGGTCCGGCGCCGCGTGGGTCATCGGGCCGCGACCGGCTCGCGGGTCTCCTGGTCGGCCCGCTTCTCCTCCGGTACGGCCGTGTTGTGCTTCAGCGCCAGGTAGAAGCAGAGGATGGCGGGCACCGCGATCAGCACCACCGGGAGGGCGCTGCCGGTCAGGTAGACCGACACGGCGGTCAGCAGCACCCCGAAGGTGATCTCGGCGCGGTTCGCCACCAGCGCCTGGCGCAGCGTGATCCGCTGGTCCTCCTTCGGCGTCACCACGAAGACCGACTTGCCGAAGGCCGAGGTCACCGAGGCGCGGAAGCTGATGAACAGCATCGAGCCGTACAGCAGGATCGTGTGCAGCAGATACCAGGCCAGGCGCAGCTTGGGCATGCTGCGGAAGTGGAAGATCACGTCGTTGAGCATCGGCGCGAGCAGGAACAGCACCGTCGGCGCGAGCATCCACAGCGGATAGTCGATGCGGTAGCCGAGCATCGGCAGCACCACCACGTGGATCGCCACGTAGACCGAGAACACCGCGGTCAGCGGCAGGCTGTAGGTGAACAGCACGATGTCGAGCTTCTCGAACCAGCTCATCCGCGAGCGCAGGATCACCGACGTGTAGCGCTTGATGAACTCCATGTTGCCCTGGGTCCACTTCGAGTGGCGCTTCTTGAACGCCAGGTAGTCGACCGGATACTCCTCCTCGCACACCACGTCGGGCGCGAAGACGGTGAAGTAGCCGGCGTCCCGCGCGGCGATCGAGAAGCACAGGTCCTCGGCCACCACGTGCGGGAAGCCGCCGGCCGCGGTGTAGCACTCGCGGCTGACCATCGCGCCGTGCCCGAGCAGCGACAGGAAGCCGTGCCGGTCCTTGACCGACTGGTAGGCGATCCAGTGCGAGTCGACGCCGATCGAGAACATCCGCATGAACGCGTTGCGGTTGCGGGTGGCGATGTGGTTGGCCTGCACGATGCCCGCGTTCGGGTAGTGCGCGAAGTAGTCCAGGCACCGGCTGATGTAGTCGGGCGGGATGATCTCGTCGCTGTCCAGGATGACGAAGTAGTCGTACTCCGCCGTACCCAGGAAGTTGTTGAGGTTGCCGGCCTTGAAGCCGGTGTGGTCCGCGCGGCGCACCACCCGCACGCCGTGCTCGGCGCCGAAGGCGTCGACCTGGGCAAGGTAGTCCGGCTGGGACGAGTCGTCCAGGATGACCACTTCGTAGTCGCCGTAGTCCTGGCGCATGCTGCGCAGCAGGCTGTCGGCGGAGAAGTCGTTGTAGGTGCAGTAGACGAGCACGACCCGCGGCTGCGCCGCCGATCGCCGCCGCGGCACCGGCCGGTCACGCCGGGCCGAGACCAGGTGGTAGTACAGGGTGTAGACGACGTCCTTTGTGCCGTTGAGCCAGAAGTACGCGATGAAGGCGGTGCTCGCCACGACCAGCGTGACGACCGGCCAGCCGGCCCGGCCCGCCGCGCCGATCTGGCCGAACGAGGTTTCCAGCAGGGCCGCGAGCAGCACCGACCAGCAGCCCAGGATGATCAGGTAGATCCGGGGTGACTTGGTCATCAGGAACCGTCCCGTCGCCGCTTGAGCTTGTCGCTGAGCGCCAGCACCGCGCCGATGCCGACGACCAGCGCGCCGCCGACGGCCACCGCCGTCAGGCTCGCGGTCTGCCCGACGATGGTGATGCCGCTGCCGGTGAGCGCCAATGACGCCGAGTTGTCATACATGGTGTCCTCCTTGAAGTGACTGCGAATCCACCCTGGACCGCTGACATTAATAGCGTGTGAATCCACTCGTTCGACAGCGTTTCACGCCACATCCGGCCGGCGGTGTTTGCCCGCGGTGGACTCCGCCGCGGATTGACTATTCGTTCAGTGCCGCAGGTCAGCGGGTAGTGTGCGAAGCACGGAAACCCGTCGTCCATACCGGAGAAATGGCGGAATGACCTTCAAATTCACCCATGTGCTAACCCTCACACTGGCGGTATTACCGCTGGCGGCGTGCGGATCGGGGGCCGATCGCCCGGCGCGCGCCTGCCCGGCCGGCACCCCGGCCGCGATGACGCCGTACCCCGGGCCGGCCGGCTGGATCCAGGGCGCGACCTGGGCGCCGTCCGCCGACCTCGGCGGCGACCTGCGACGCATGCGCGACGGGTACGGCATCGACACGGTCAACGTGTACGGCCTGGAGACCTGGTCGACGGCCAGGCTGAACGAGCTGTTCACGGCGCTGACCAGCCTGCGGATGCGCGCCGTGGTCCGGCTGGAGGCGTACGACCCGTCGACCTTCGCGTTCCGCCCCGAGGACGCGGCGCAGGTCCTGGAAAGGCACCGTGAGCTGCTCGAATACGTCAAGGGGCGGCCGGTGGCCTACCTGGCGCTGAACATGCCGGTGGACGACCCGCGGGTGCAGGCCCGGCTCGGCGGGATCAACTCGGAGCTGTCCGCGCGACGTCAGGTCGACTACGCGAAGACGCTGGTCCGCCTGGTCCGGCCGCACGCCGGCGCGGCGCCGGTCTTCGTCGGCCTGTTCTACGGCTGGGACTCCTCATACCGGATTCCGTCCTATCGCGACAGCGGAGCCGACGGCTACGTGCTGACCAGCTACAGCTATCCGGGCAGCCGGGTGGCCGACGGCACCGGCAGCGCTGACGAATTGATCGACGCGTCCCGGTTGCGCGCGGTGGCGGACCGGGCGGTGGCCGCGCAACCGGGCGCGCCGATCGTGGTCGAATACGGATTCCAGACACTGGCCGCGCAGAAATCAATGCCGGACCAGACGGCGGGATTAGTGGCGGACGTCACGGTTAAACGCGCGGCACTGCGTGCGACCACACATTTCTATTGCTCGCGGTATCCCGCCGTCATCGGCACGACGTATTTCGGCTACAACATTTTCAAGGCGGAGGGAAACCCGCCGCGCACCCTCGACTACGCCCTTATCGCACAGCCTCGGCGGTAGCCGTGGCCGCCACGTCGCCGTCGGCTGAGGGACGGGCACCGGGCGGGTTGCGCAGCACGAGCGCGGTGATGATCAGCGCGCCGAGGGAGAATCCCGCGGCCGTCAGATAGGCGCGGCTGTAGCCGTCACGCAGCGCCGCGACCTCGGCCAGCCCGGCGTCCAGGCCCGCGTCGCTCACCCGGGCCGCCACCACCGCCAGCACCGCGAGACCCAGCGCCGCCCCCGCCTGCTGCGCCGTGTTCGTCAGCCCGGACACCAGCCCGGTCTCGCGCGGCTCCGCGCCGGCCATCGCCAGCATGATGATCGCCGGGATGACCACGCCGATGCCCAGGCCCATGATGATCAGCGGGGGCAGCACGTCGACGGCGTACCGGGCCTCGACCGGCACCCGGACCAGCAGCAACAGGCCCGCGGCCAGCGTGCCGAGCCCGGCCAGCAGCACCGGCCGGGCGCCGAACCGGGCCGTCACCCGCGGCGCCACCACCAGTGAGATCAGGCCGATCACGATCGGGGTCGGCAGGAACGCACACCCGGTGCCGATCGCGTCCAGGCCGAGCACCCGCTGCAGGAACAGCGCGTTGATGAACTGGAAGCCCATCCCGGTGGCGAAGATCAGCACCACCGCCGCGCCGGTGCCCAGCAGCCAGCGGCGGCCCAGGATCGGCAGCGGCGCCAGCGGGCGGCGGGCGTACCGCTGGCGGACCAGGAAGGCGGCGACCAGGAGCGCTGCCGCCACGCCGTACCAGAAGACACCGTCCACGATGGCGTAGACGCCGAGCGACAGGCCCGCCGTGATCAGGATCGCCCCGCTGACGTCCATCCCGTCGCGCAGGCCGAGGCCGGCCTCGCGGGGCAGCATCCGCAGCGCGCCGGCCAGGACCGCCGCCCCGATGGGCACGTTGACCAGGAAGATCGACGGCCAGCCGGCGGCCTCGGTCAGCAGCCCGCCCGCGACGAAGCCGAGGGCGGCGCCGCCGGCCTGGGTGAAGCTGTAGACCCCGATCGCCCTGGCCTGCGGGCCCGGCTCCGGGTAGAGCCGGACGATCAGGCTGAAGATCACCGCGGACGCGAGAGCGCCGCCGACGCCCTGCACGAACCGGCCCGCGACCAGCAGCGCGGCCGTTTCGGCGAGGCCGCAGAGCAGGCTCGCCGCGGTGAAGACGACCAGGCCGGCGAGGAAGACGCGGCGGGCGCCGAGCAGGTCGCCGAGGCGCCCGGCGAGCAGCAGGAAGCCGGCGAAGCCGATCAGGTAACCGTTGACGACCCAGGCCACGCCGGCGGGCGAGAAGCCGAGATCGAGCTGGATGGCGGGCACGGCGACGGCCACGATCGTGCTGTCCAGCACGATCATCAGCGACATCGCGCAGAGCACGGCGAGTGCCGCACCACGGCGGGGGAATACGGAAGCAACCATAGTCCGACCGTAGCAGATAATCTACTAGCGGACTATCTGGTTATCACCTACTTGACGGCTGCCGCGCCCTCCGCACCTGCTTGGGACCGGGCTCCAGACCCTCGTCGACCAGTTGCGCCAGCGCCGCGACGAAGGCCTCCCGGGCCTGCGCGGGCAGGCCGGCCAGCGCGTCGGCGTGCACCTGGTCGACGATCCGCTGACCCTCGGCGGCGGCAGCCCGGCCGGCCTCGGTGACCGCGACGATCCGGGCCCGGCGGTCGGTAGCCGACGGACGGCGCTCGGCCAGCCCGCGCCGCTCCAGGTCGTCGACCGTGCCGACCATCGTCGTCTTGTCCAGGTCGGCGAGGGCGGCGAGCTGGATCTGGGTGCGCTCCTCCTCCAGCGCGTGCACGAGGACACACTGCATCCGCGGCGTCAGGTCGATGTCGGCCAGCGCGGCGGCGAGCCGGTTGGACAGGGCATGACCGGCCATGTTGAGCAGGCCGGTGACGTCGCGCTCGGTGCGCTCGGGGGCTGCGGAGGACATGCCGCAAGCGTACCGCGCGATCGTCCCGTACCGGATGATTCAACTATTGGACGACTACCCGCCTCAGCGTGTCGTCTCATTCTGGGCGGGCTACGGCGGGCAAGACCCCCCACGCAGCGGAGTTCCACCCCTGCGCTGCGTTGCTAGCGTCATGGCCCGAGCCGGACGGCACGGGGCAATCGGGGCAATGCGGCAGGAGCATCCATGTATGCGGTCATCGATGTGGAGACCACCGGCCTGCGCGCGGGCTGGCACGACCGGATCATCGAGATCGCCGTCGTGCACGTCGACGAGCGCGGCCGGGTGCGGGACGAGTGGTGCAGCCTGATCAACCCGAACCGCGACCTCGGGCCGCAGCACATCCACGGCATCTCCGCCGCCGAGGCCGCCCGGGCGCCGGCCTTCGCGCAGCTCGCCGGGCAGATCTCCGAGCTGCTGCGGGGACGCACGCTGGTCGCGCACAACCTCGCCTTCGACGCGTTGTTCCTGAGCTCCGAGTTCCGTCACCTCGGTCTCACCGTGCCGGTCGATACCCAGCACGGCCTGTGCACCATGCGACTGGCGCCGCACTTCCTGCCCAGCGCCGGCCGCAGCCTGCTCGACTGCCGCCGCGCCGCGGGCCTGGCGCCCCATCAGGCACACTCCGCCCTGCACGACGCCCGAGCCGCGGCGGACCTGCTCGCGCACTACTTGACGATCACCGGCGCGCCGCCGCCGTGGGCGCCCACCGTCGCCAGCTCCCGGGCGCTGCCCTGGCCCGCCGTGCCGGCCGCGACGGCCGCCGCGATGCGACGCCGGGCCCCCGGGGTGCGCGAGCCGCACTTCCTCACCCGCCTCGCCGACCGCCTGCCCCGCCAGCAGGAACCCCGCGCGGACGCGTACCTGGACCTGCTCGATCAGGCGCTGCTCGACCGGGACATCTCGGCGACCGAGGCCGACGGCCTCGTCGCCGTCGCGCAGTCCCTCGGGCTGGGCCGGGCCGACGTCCGGTGCCTGCACAAGCGCTACCTGACCGGCCTGGCCGGGATCGCGCTCGCCGACGGCGTCCTGACCCCGGCCGAGCGGCACGACCTGGACAGCGTCGCCTCGCTCGTCGGGTTGTCCGCCTCAGCGGTCGACAAGGCACTGGCCGACGCCGCGGGCACCGCGGCGAGCCCCGGCCGGCAGTTCTGGCAGCTGCGCAGCGGGGACGTGGTGGTGTTCACCGGGACGATGCACCCGGACCGCGAAGAGTGGGAGGCCGGCGCCGAGGCGGCCGGCCTGCTGGTCGGTGCGGGCGTCACGAAGAAGACCAGGCTGCTCGTCGCGGCCGATCCCGACTCGATGTCCGGCAAGGCGAAGAAGGCCCGCCAGTACGGCATCCCGATCGTGCACCCGGAGGCCTACCGCTCGATGCTGGAGAACCTGCTGCAACCCGCCTGAAGGACGACCGACGGACCCCCGTGTGAACCCGCCGGCCGTCGTCATCAGGGCGCGGCCAGTGCCGCCCAGCCGGGCGCCGTCGGCGCCCAGCGCAGCGGCATCCGCGCCTCCGCCGGCGTGCGGTCGCCCTTGCGCTGGTTGCAGCGCCCGCAGGCCGCGACGGTGTTGAGCCAGGTGTTGCCGCCGCCACGCGAGCGCGGCAGGACGTGGTCGATGGTGGACGCGGCACCGCCGCAGTAGGCGCAGCGCCGGCCGTCGCGGGTCAGCACCCCGCCGCGGGACCAGCCCGGGCCGCGGCCGTGCCGCCAGCGCGTCACGACGTAGCTGACCAGGCGGACGACGGTCGGGATCGGGAAGACGCCCATGCGGGCGTCGGGCCGCGCCTCTTCGACGACGGCCACCTCACGGAACAGCATGCGGATGGCGTGCCGGACGCTGACCCGGTGCAGCGGCCCGAAATCGGCGTTGAGAACGAGGACCACACTCATCGCGGTCACCTCCCCCTGTGTCTCGTCCACGAAAAAGCCGTCCGTCCCGGGGCAGGGACGAACGGCGGCCGGTCGGCGCGCGTACGCGTCAACTCGGGCCGTCGGCCCTGCTCTCGTGCCGGTAGGCAGTCACGTGTATCTCCCTTTGGTCCCGGTGATCCGGGACACGTCGCTGCTGAGAAAGGTAGGGGTAGGGCCCATCGTGGACAACCGAATATTGATCGTCAGGACGACAGCTCGCGGCGCACCGCGCGGCCGAGCTGGGCCAGCCCGATCAGGCCCAGCGCCAGCCAGGCGACCGCGGCCACCAGCACGACCGTCGCCTCCCAGCCCGGGTGCAGCAGGCCGGCGAGACCGCCCGCCAGCAGCCCGCCGAGCGCCACCGACACCCGGGTCGGGCGCTCGCCCAGGGTCACGGCGCCCAGCCCGGCCATGCCGCCGGCCGCGGCGCGGGCGCGCACGTACTCGTGCAGCCAGCTCACCACCGCGCCGGCCGCCGCCAGCCAGCCCGGCACCCCGGCCACCCAGAAGGCGGCCAGCCAGGCCAGCTCGCCGAGCCGGTCGGCGACCGAGTCGTAGACGAAGCCGAGCCGGCTGACCCGGCCGGTGACCACGGCGACCGCGCCGTCGAGCGCGTCGGCGCAGCTCGCGAGGAGCACCAGCAGGGCGCCGAGCAGCAGGCCGGCGCGGCCGAGCAGCGCGGCGAACGGCACGGCGAGGCAGAGCAGCAGCCCGGCCGCGGTGACGGTGGACGGGCCGACGCGCAGCCGGCCCAGCAGGCTGCCGCCGCGGTATGCCAGCCGGATCCAGCCGCGCACGACCGGAGTCGCGGCCTCCGGGTCGAAGCCGCCGTGCAGCCTGGACCAGGCCGCCGCATACTCCTGCCAGGTCAAGCCGGGACGTTGGCGGCCAGGTTTTGCCACACCTCGCGGGTCGCCGTGGAGCGGTTCATGGTGATGAAGTGGATGCCCGGCACGCCCTCGTCGATGAGCCGCTGGCACATCTCGCTGCACAAGTCGATGCCGAGCGCGCGCACGCCCGCGGCGTCGTCGGCGATCCGCTCGAAGCGGGCCAGCAACCCCGGCGGGAACGGCGCCCCGGACAGCTGCGCGGCGCGCGCGATGGTCGCCATTCTCAGCACGGGCATCACACCGGGCACGATGGGCGTGTCACAGCCGGCGGCGGCGACCCGGTCGCGCAACTGCAGATATTCGTCGGCCTCGAAGAACATCTGCGTGATGGCGAAGTCGGCGCCCGCGCGGCACTTGCTGATGAAATGGCGGGTGTCGCTCTCGACGTCGGCCGAGCGAGGGTGTTTGTACGGAAAAGCGGCGACCCCGACGCTGAAGTCACCGACCTCGCGCAGCAGCCGCACCAGGTCCTCGGCGTAGAGCACGCCGTCGGGGTGGCGCACCCACTCGCCCATCGGGTCACCGGGCGGGTCGCCGCGAACCGCGAGCACGTTGCGGATGCCGGCGCCGGCCAGCCGCCCGATGACGTTGCGCAACTCGGCGACGGAGTGGCCGACCGCGGTGAGATGCGCCATCGGCAGCAGCGTCGTCTCGGTGGCGACCCGTTCGGTCACCGCGACGGTGGTGTCCCGCGTGGTGCCGCCGGCGCCGTAGGTGATCGAGACGAAGTCGGGCCGCAGGGTTTCCAGCTCGCGGATCGTCTGCCAGAGCAACTGCTCGCCCTCGCGTGACTTGGGCGGCATGAACTCGAAAGAGAAGGTGGGCCCCGGACGACGGATGAGCTCACCGATCGCCGGAGACGTCGGGAGCCGCGAGGGAAGGCCGTGAGACACACCGGAGACTCTACCGGCTGGCGGCGGCGACCGGACCGGCTAGGTTGGCCCCGTGACGTCCCCGCTAGAACGCGCCGGCCTGCGGCCGCGCGTCGACAAGGCCCTGGCCGCGTTCCTCGCCACCCAGCGATCCCGGCTGCTCGCCATCGACGAGGTCCTCGCCGACCTCGCCGACGCCCTCGACGACTTCGTGCTGCGCGGCGGCAAGCGGCTGCGCCCGGCATTCGCCTACTGGGGATACCGCGGCGCCGGCGGGACAGACTCCGAGCAGGTGGTCGCGGCGCTCGCGGCGCTGGAACTGGTGCAGGCCAGCGCGCTGATCCACGACGACCTGATGGACCGCTCGGACACCCGGCGCGGCGAGCCGGCGATCCACCGACGGTTCGCGGCCCGGCACGCAGCGGCGGGCTGGGGCGGCGCCGGCGACAGCTTCGGCGACAGCGCGGCGGTGCTGCTCGGCGACATGGCGATGGTCTGGTCCGACGAACTGCTGCACACCTCCGGGGTCGAGCCCGCCGACCTGGCCCGCGCCCGGCCGGTCTTCGACGAGATGCGCACGGAGGTGACCGCGGGCCAGTACCTGGACGTGCTGACGGTGGTCACCCGGGACATGTCGACCGAGCGCGCCGGCAAGGTGGCCCGCTACAAGTCTGCCAAGTACACGGTCGAGCGGCCGCTGCTGATGGGCGCGGCGCTGGCCGGCGCGCCCGCGGCGCTGACCGGCGCGTATTCCGGCTACGGGCTGCCGCTGGGCGAGGCGTTCCAGCTGCGCGACGACGTGCTCGGCGTCTTCGGCGACCCGGCGCAGACCGGCAAACCGGCCGGCGACGACCTGCGCGAGGGCAAGCGCACCTACCTGGTGGCGGCCGCGCACGCCGCACTCGGCCCGGCCGAACAGGCCGAACTCGAGGCACGGCTGGGCGATCCGACGCTGGACGACGCGGGCGTCGAGCGGCTGCGGGCGCTGATCCGCGCCAGCGGGGCGCTGGCCCGGACCGAGGAGCGGATCACGGTGCTGACCTCGACGGCGCTGGCCGCGCTGGCGGCGGCCGAGATGGCGGCGGAGGCGAGGGAGGTGCTCCTCGAACTCGCCGACGCCGCCACCCGGCGAGCGGTCTGAAGAAGCACAAATCCAGATCAAATTCATGTCGTGCCTGGTTGCCTGGTGCTGACCGTCGCTCCCGCCGAGGTCGGGCGAGGGCGGCCAATCGCCTAGCGGCTCATGAACAGCCACCCTCACCCTAATGGGATCTGTTGGGTCTGTTGTTGGCAGACTCGATGCCTGGTAGCCGCGGATGGTGTCACATATCGATCGATTTTCGGCGGGCCGCGCGCTCGCGCACCCGCCGCAGCAGCCGGCTGCCCGTGCCCGCCGCCGGTGTGCGCTGCACCCCGCGCCGGCCCAGCCAGACCCAGACGGAGAGCGTCAGCAGCACCATCGCGAAGCCGAACAGCAGGTCCTCGACCGGCGCGTACGCCAGCCGCCAGCCGATGATCGCGGCGGGGTCGTAGACGACGATCCGGCGGCCGGTCAGGATCCCGTTGGACAGCAGCTGGAAGGTGATGATGATCGGGTAGGTGGCCCAGAACACCACCCGGGTCACCAGCCGGGTCCGCAGCACCGCCAGATCCACGGCGAGCGCCCCGGCCACGCCCAGCAGCGCCGCGGCGGTATAGGTCATTCGTCGCCGGCCGGGCGGCGCAGGACCGCCCGGACCGCCTCGAAGCCCAGCACCGCGCAGACCGGCACCACGACGAAGAACAGCACCTCGTCCAGCGGCAGGCCGCCCGGGAACAGCACGCCGGTGGTCTGCGCCGGGTCGAAGGTCCAGTGCCCGGCCGCGATGGCGCCCAGGTCCCAGAGCACGAAGACGACCACCACCGGCAGCAGCGTGAGCAGCAGCCGCCGCCAGCGGCGCAGCACGTTGACCTTCAGCACCGGCTCCAGCCAGAGCGCGGACGCCAGGCATCCCGCCAGCACGAACAGGTACGCCAGGTGTCGCATGTGGTGGTCAGAAACCGAGTGCCTGAGCGCGCCGCTTGACCTCGCGGGCCCGGTCCCCGCCGAGCCCCTTCGCGCCGCAGCCGTCCACGGTCTTGTCGGGCTCGTAGAGCCACCGGAGCGCCTCTTCGTCGTTGTACCCAGCGTCGCGAAGCAACGTGAGGACGCCGGGGAGGTGCTTGAGCACGGTGCTGTTGGCCACCAACTCCGCCGGCACCATGCGTACGCCGTCGCGCCGGACCGCGAGCAGCATGCCGTCGCGGATCATCTGGTGCACCTTGCTGATCGACACGTCGAGCTTGTCCGACACGTCGGGCAGGTTGATCCACTCGGTCGGGCCGGTGGGCTGCGGGGCCGCCGCCTCACCCACGGTTACTGAATCGGTCACCCGACCAGCGTGCCATGCCCGCTCCGGCGCCGACCAGGCGGAGCATGCGGAACCGGGAAGGCCCCGGTTCCTCAAGATCGGAGAAATGTCCAAATGACCCTGTGGCGGAAAGCCCGCACCGAGGTGGCCGGAGCGTGGCGCTCGATGCGGTACGACCTGGGCCGTCCCGAGCCGGACGCCGACGTACCGGGACCGGGCACGGGCGCCGGCTACCCGGATGTGACCTCGACCGGGCTCAGCACCTTCGGTGGTGCGGGTCTCACCGGCGGGCTGCGGACCTCGTACGGCGGGCAGCTCGTGCCCCGGCCACGCCGGCTGGCAGCGGTCTCGGCCTTCGGCGTCCTCGCGGTCGCGGGGGCCGCGGGCAGCTACCTGGCGGTCGTCAACGGGATCGGCGCACTGGTCGGCGACCAGCCGGAGGGCGCGGAGCCGTACCCGTTGGCCGCCGAGGCGCCGCGCGGCACCGAGGGCGACCTGTCCAACTCGGGCCTGGGCCGGGGCGCCGCCAACGCGGCCGGCCGG
>NZ_QHHV01000519.1:0-1662 GCF_003947245.1 Actinoplanes sp. ATCC 53533
GTTCGTCGGGCTCACGGTGGCGCTGTTCGCAGCGCTGACCGTGCTGATCCGGGCGGTCGAACGCTGGTGAGCGCCGTCAACCTCATCGGCCTGATCGTGGCCGTGCTGCTCGGCGCCTTCATGGTCGCCGCCCTGCTGTTCCCGGAGAAGTTCTGATGGCCGGCTGGCTGTTCGTCATCACCCTGGTGGCCGCGCTGGTCGCGGTCTACCGCCCGTTCGGCGACTACCTGTACCGGGTCGTCACCGGCACCCGGAGCACCGTGGTCGAACGCGGTGTGTACCGGCTCGTCGGCGTCGACCCGGCGGCCGAGCAGACCTGGGGTGTCTACGCCCGCAGCGTCCTGGCCTTCTCCGCAGTCTCGATTCTCTTTCTCTACCTCTTCCTGCGCGTGCAGGACAAGCTGTGGCTGTCACTGGGCATGCCGGCGGTCACCGACCACGTCGCCTGGAACACCGCCGTCAGCTTCGTGTCCAACACCAACTGGCAGGCGTACTCGGGTGAGTCGACGATGGGCCATCTGGTGCAGATGGCCGGGCTCGCCGTGCAGAACTTCGTCTCCGCGAGCGTCGGCATCGCCGTCGCCGTCGCCCTGATCCGCGGCTTCGCCGCTCGTAAGAACGGCACGCTGGGCAACTTCTGGGTCGACCTGACCCGGATCACCCTGCGGGTCCTGCTGCCGATCTGTGTGCTCGCCACGATCGTGTTCATGGCCGCCGGCATGGTGCAGAACCTGTCCGGCGGCACGGACGTCACCACGCTGACCGGCGCCACCCAGCACATCACCGGCGGCCCGGTGGCCAGCCAGGAGGCGATCAAGGAGCTGGGCACCAACGGCGGCGGCTTCTACAACGTCAACTCCGCGCACCCGTTCGAGAACCCCACCGCCTGGACGAACTGGCTGCAGATCTTCCTGCTGCTGCTGATCCCGTTCAGCCTGCCGCGGGTCTTCGGCCGGATGGTCGGGCAGAACCGCCAGGGGTACGCGATCGTCGCCGTCATGGCGATCCTCGCGCTCGCGAGTGTCGCGCTGACGGTGGGCTTCGAGACCCAGGGCGGCGGCACGGTGCCGCAGGCCGTCGGCGCCGCGATGGAGGGCAAGGACGTCCGGTTCGGCATACCGAACTCGGCCACCTTCGCCGCGGCGACGACGCTGACCTCCACCGGGGCGGTCAACTCGTTCCACGACTCGTACACGCCGTTCGGCGGGATGATGCCGATCGTCAACATGATGCTCGGCGAGGTCGCACCCGGCGGTGTCGGCTCGGGCCTCTACGGCCTGCTCATCCTGGCGGTCATCACGGTCTTCGTGGCCGGGCTGATGGTCGGGCGCACGCCGGAGTATCTGGGCAAGAAGATCGGCGCCCGGGAGATGAAACTCGCGTCGCTGTACTTCCTGGTCACCCCGACGATCGTGCTGACCGGTACGGCGGCGGCCTTCGCCACCGGCAACAACGCCACCGCGCTCAACGTGGGCCCGCACGGCCTGTCGGAGGTGCTGTACGCGTTCACCAGCGCGGGCAACAACAACGGCTCCGCCTTCGGCGGCATCACCGTCAACACCCCGTGGTGGGACACCGCGCTGGGGCTGGCGATGCTGCTCGGCCGGTTCCTGCCGATGGTGCTCGTGCTGGCGTTGGCCGGCTCTCTCGCGAGGCAGAAGG
>NZ_QHHV01000520.1:0-1337 GCF_003947245.1 Actinoplanes sp. ATCC 53533
AAAGCGGCTGCTAGCCAGCCCGCGACACACCTCGTACGGGTTCCAGCGGCTCTACGCGCTTGGGCGGTTGGTGGACAGCGTCGAGTTCGCCGCGCTTCTGCCGTGGTTCGAGCCGCTGTTCACGGCCGACGAGCGCGAGGAGGCTCGGACCCGACTGATCCTGCACGAATTTCCGGTCGATGCGAAGCTGCGGACCGCGATGGCAATGCCACCCGACTGGGTCGAGGAGGACGGGTAGCCGACACTGCGAGGCTGACAGCGTCCAGAAGGGACAGAACTGCCGGTCGCGTGCGATAGAACTTTGGCTCACCAGCGTAGGTAGGAAAGGAACCCCCGTGCAGGCGTTCACCCGGAGCCCCGCTGAGATCTTCGGCTACGACATCCGCTACGTGATTCCGCTGTTCCAGCGTCCGTACGTGTGGGACAAGGAGTTGCAGTGGGCACCACTGTGGGCCGACGTACGCACGGTCGTGGAGAACATACTGACCGCTCCGGTCGGTTACCTGGGCCCGCAGGTCTCGCCGCACTTCCTCGGCGCCATCGTTCTCGACCAGCCGCTCGTGCCGACCGGCTATATCGCGGTGCGGAACGTCATCGACGGGCAGCAGCGCCTGACCACGCTTCAGCTGCTGCTCGATGCCGCGCAATGGGTCGCTCAGCAGTATGGCTCGCCGAGGGACGCGCAGGCGTTGCGGGCATTGGTCCAGAACAACCCTGAGATAGCCCAACTGCGCTGGGAAATCTTCAAGGTTTGGCCGACGGATCGTGACCAAGCCGCATTCGAAGCGGCGATGGACGACGACCAAGAAGTACCACCAGAGCTGACTGCCAGCCGGATCGCGCAGGCCCACGCGTTCTTCGTCCGGGAGATCGAAGCCTGGGCAACGGCGCCGGACGGTCCAGCCGACTCGGTGGCGAGAATCAGGACGCTCGCGCAGACCCTGCGTGACCATCTCAAGCTCGTAGTAATCGACCTGGATCCGGGCGACAACGCTCAGGTCATCTTCGAGACGCTCAACCATCGCGGGGCGCCGCTGCTGGCCGCCGACCTGATCAAGAATTTCGTGTTCCAGCTCGCCGGAGCGCACGGCGCCGACGTCGTCGCCCTATACCGAACGCATTGGCAGGAGCTCGACGGCGACTACTGGCGAGCGCGGGTGGCCCGCGGCCGGCAGTACGTGCCACGCGTCGACATCTTCGTCAACCACTGGATGGTCGCCCGGTTCCGCAAGGAGATACAGGCCGATCGCATCTTCACCGCGTTCCGGGACGAGGTGCTCGCCGGCAAGCTGGAGATCGAGCCGCTGCTGGCCGACCTCGCGGCCGGGGCGAAGACC
>NZ_QHHV01000521.1:0-1277 GCF_003947245.1 Actinoplanes sp. ATCC 53533
GGTCCCGTACTTGTAGTCCCTGTCTTCGACGTCGATCACGTCACCGAGCTTGAGCGTGCTCATCGCGCGTGACCCGGCTGCTGGCGCGCCAGCTCACTCGTAGTGGTGCCGCAGTGGGGGCACCATCGGTCCTTGACCTTGAACGACAGCAGCCCGGCGAGGAAGCCCACCAGCAACGCGGAAATCACGGCGCCGATCAACACGATGATCACCTCAATTGGTCCTGTGCCCGTTAGGGCAGACAGGAGGCTCGCGCCCGGTGCTGCCCGCCTTACGGGTCTGTCTGCACGGTGCCGAGGTCGCGCCCGTGGGCGTCTTCCGTGACCCGCTGTTGCGGTCTCAGCACTATGCGGATCAGTGTTGCAGCATAGTACGATGCTGTGCAAGTACCCGGAATCATTGTTACAAGGAGTTAGGAAGGCTGGCCGTGTATGAGGGAAGATCAGAGGGTGGCCCGGTTTACTCCTCCAACGCCTCGGTCCCGTCGTCTCGGCCGGGAACTGCGCAGGCTGCGCGACGCGCGTAACCTCACGCAAGACGACGCCGCGAAGCTGCTCAGATGCTCGCAGCAGCGCATCGCCCGGATCGAATCTGGAGACATCAAGCCCAGGTCTCGCGACGTGCTGGAGATCCTTGTCGCGTACCAGGTTCCTCACGACGAGGAGCAAGGGCTGTCGCTCCGAGCGATGGCCGACCAGCTACGCGAACCGGGTTGGTGGCAACGGCTCAACACCTTGCCGGCTCGGTACATCACGTTCATCGCCTACGAGGCCGAAGCCGCTGAGCTGCGACAATTCCAGCCGACCCTGATTCCGGGACTCATGCAGACCCGTGCTTACGCCCAGGAGGTGATCCGCATTGGTCGAGAGACCGAGGAGGAAATGATCGCCCAGCGCGTGGAAGCACGACTGAAGCGTCAAGAAGTGCTGACGGTGCGGCAACCACCGCTGCGGTTGCACGCGATCATCACGGAGCAGGCGTTGATGCTGGAGGTTGGCAGCGCCGAGACGATGTCCGAGCAACTGGATCACATCGTCAAGGTCGCCGCGCTCCCGAACGTCACGGTGCAGGTGTTGACGCTCGCGGCGGGCGCTCACCTCGCCGTGCACGGCGGCTTTGAGGTGCTGACGTTCGCCCATGATGACCCGCCGCTTGGCTATATCGAGACGCTGGCGGGAGAATTGTTCCTGGAATCGCCGGAGGAGATCCGGCGGCTCACCGATGTTCACAAGCACCTGCTGTCCCTGGCGCTGTCGCCCAGGGAGTCGATCAAGTTG
>NZ_QHHV01000522.1:0-1224 GCF_003947245.1 Actinoplanes sp. ATCC 53533
CGCGTGTCCTATGCCGACGACAGCGCCGACGATGGCGCCGCTCGACTCGTCCACGTCGAGGGCAGATACGAACGACCGGTCGATCTTCAGAGATTGCGCCGGGATCTGACGGAGGTAGGACAACGACGAGTAGCCGGTCCCGAAGTCGTCGATGGCCAGTTGAACGCCGAGCGCACGAAGCCAACGCAGGCTGGCCGCGGTTGTCGCGTTGTCGGCCGCAAGTGTGGTCTCGGTCAGTTCCATGACGAGTTGGTCGGGCCGCAGTCCGGTGCTCTGCAGAGCGTTGCTCACGGTGTCGACGATGCCTGGGTGCCGAAGATCGCGGGCCGAAAGATTTACCGACAGCGTCAGCTCACGGTATTTCGAGGCGGTGAACTCCTCGCACGCGCGCTTGACCACCCAGGCGTCGATGGCGGTGATCAGTTGGCTTTCCTCGGCGATCGGGATGAACGTGTCGGCCGTGAGTAACCCATGGCCGGGACGCTCCCAGCGCACGAGTGCCTCGACGCCGGCCAGGGTCCGGTCCGCAAGTCGCATGATCGGTTGGTAGTGCAGCACCAGTTGGTGCGATTCGATGGCCTGCCGCAGCGCATTGACCGTGGCGAGCCGGCCTTCGAGGCGGTCCGAGATGTCGTCGTTGAAGATTGTGTACTGGCTGCGGCCGCCGGCCTTGGCCTCGTACATTGCCATGTCGGCCTTGCGGAGCAGGTCGTCGACGGACAGAGCGTCGGCGTTGGCCAGCGCGATGCCGATGCTCGCACTGATAGCGACGTTGTTGCCGCCGATCCGGAACGGCCGTCCGAGTTGATCGACGATGCGTTCGGCGGCGGCGGTCGCAGTCGTGATTCCGCTGACGTCCAGCAGGATCACGACGAACTCGTCGCCGCCGAGGCGGGCTACCACGTCGCGATCGCGGATAGCCGCCCGGATCCGTTCGGCGACGCGGATGAGCAACTCGTCACCGGCAGGGTGGCCGAGACTGTCGTTGATCATTTTGAACCCGTCGAGGTCGATGAACAACACGGCGACCTCGTTGCCGATCAGTCTGCACTCGTCGAGCGCGGCGTGGAGCAACTCGACGAGTGCGGCGCGGTTCGGCAGGCCGGTGAGCGTGTCGTGGCGGGCCTGGCGGCTCAGCACGTCGTGCAGTGTGCGCATCTCGTCAGACGAGACCTCGATCGAGCGTTCCAGCGTGTATCGGTCGGCCTCCGACTCGTGGTAGGA
>NZ_QHHV01000523.1:0-1515 GCF_003947245.1 Actinoplanes sp. ATCC 53533
TGCTCGGCTTGTTTGACCCAGGCTTCGAGGTGGGCGCCGCCGAGCGTGCGGACCAGGTCAGTGAACCCGCGGGCGAGATCACGGATAGTGACCAGGTCGGGACATAGGTCGCAGAGCCGCTGCAACTCGGCGCGATGTTCCTCGGTGAGCTTGCCGTCGGGCCGCATGATCCAGCCGGTGATGTCCCGGGCGGGCGGGACCGGCGGCGGTGCCAGGGTTGGCTGGTCGCAGCCCCGCAGGTTGATCAGGTAGCGGCGCAGGGTGCGTTCGCCGCCGCGGTAACCACGGGCGCGGATCTCGGCCAGCAACTCGGTAGTGCCGGTGATCCCGTCCTTGCAGCGTTGCTGCAGATAGCCCTTGTACCGGTCGAGGATGCTGTCGCGGGCGGTGCCGTTGGGTCCGAGCAGCAGATCGGGGTCGGCGGCCTCGGCATAGCGGCGCACGGTCTTGGGGTCCAGACCGAGCCTGCGGGCGATGACGTAGACGCCCACGCCCTGCTGGTGCAGGGCGTGGACCTCAGCGTGCCGGGCTCGGGTGCGCTGCACCCGTAATCCTGCGGGTGCCGGCTCGGCCGGGGAGACGGTCTCAGTGGCGCTGTGGGCTGGGGCCGATGGTTCGGGTGCGGGTTGCAGGCAGCGGCGGTGGTGAGCGACGGCTTTGTTCACCGCGTCGGACAGGTTGTGCATCAGATGCCATCGGTCGGCGACTTGGATCGCGTCGGGTGCGCCGCGGGTGGCGCCTTCGGCGTAGCAGCCGGCCCTATCTCGACAGATCACTTCGACGCCGGGATGCGCCTGGAGCCAGGCGGCCAGCGAGTCGGCTGCTGCGGTCGTCGAGGACGTCGATCACCTGGTGAGTACTCATGTCGATCAGGACGGTGCCGTAGCGGTGACCGCGCCGCCAGGCGAAGTCGTCCACGCCCAGGACTGTCACTGCGGGCACCACTGGTTCCGGCAGGGCCCGGACCAGGCGCAGCAGCGTCATCCGGCCCACAGCGGTACCGACGTGGCTGGTCAGGCGGGCGCCGGCCCGGCCACCCACCGCCAGCGCTACCGCTTCCAGCAGGCGACGGGCCAGCAGGCTGTGCCGGCTGTGTCGCACAGTCAGTCCGTCGATTTGCTCGGCGAAGATCCGGCGGACACAGTCTGCCAGGGTGCAGAAGAACCGCCGCACCCGTAACCGGACCACGGTCTCCCGGCCCGCGATCGCGGTGTCGAGCAGGCGCCGCTCGTACCGGCTGTGCACCCGCCATGACGGGGTGGAACAGGCCGGACACCGAGCGGCGACCGTGCTGGTCTCGGCCTGCACCCGCATCGACGTGCCCGTGTCGGACACGTTCGTGATGCGCAGCCCGGACAGGTGCGGGAAGAACACCGCAAGTAGCTCCACTAAGGACATAGGACATGATCAACCATCGACCAGTCGCGATCACCGAGACCGTGCCAGAGCCGCTTCGCCCTGACCCTTGACAACCACAACGACGGGTGGCCCTCACCATCCCGACGATCCACACCG
>NZ_QHHV01000524.1:0-1205 GCF_003947245.1 Actinoplanes sp. ATCC 53533
CGTCGCCATCGGCGAGAACACCTTCATTTCCGCCATGATCGGCATTCGGATCGGCGCTGGCGTCGGCATCTCCAACATGGTCGACCTGCACGACCACAACCACCGCGACCGCTCCATCGCCCACCTGCCCGACGGGGAGCCCACACCGTGGGCCAGCGGCTTCGCCGGCGCCCCCATCATCATCGAAACCGGCGCGGTCATCTCCGCCAAGGTGTCGATCACCGCGGGCGTACGCATCGGGCAGAACACGATCATCGGGGCGAACTCCACCGCCACCCGCTCGATCGGCCCTAACACCGTCGCCGCAGGCAGCCCCGCCACCGCGAAACGCACCTTCGACGCCCTGCTCAGCGACACCGAACCACGCTACGAGGTCGGCGTCGCCTGGTTCGGCACCAGCATCATGCAGCACTTCGAAGGCTTCAACGCCCAGATGGTCACCCAGGCAGCCCTGCCCGACGTCGGTTCCACCGTCACCGTCGAAGCCTGGCGCAACCGCGGCTACGTCCACCGTCTGCACACCACCCTGCAGACCCGCTGGCCGTACCTGGACATCACCTTCCGCAACCACGGCGAAGGCGGTGCTACCTCCCGCGACATCCTGCAGATCGTCCGCGACAACACCGGACCACAGCACCCCACTGCGGTCAGCGTCCTCGGCTGCGGCATCAACGACGTCTGGCGTGGCTTCCAAGGCCGTCACGCCGAAGCCGTCGACCTCGCCGAGTTCACCACCAACTACCGCACCATGGTCGAGTTGCTCACCACGAACTCCCGGCAGCTCATCTGCGTCGCCGAGACTCCCTTCGGCTGGGACGACGCTCTCGACATCCCCGCAGCGAACACCGCTCTGCAGCAATACAACCGGGTAGCCGCGCAGATCGCGGCATCCGCCGGTGCCACCTTTGTCGACGGGTGGCCGGCCTTCACGGCCACCGCTCGCCAACTCCCCGGTAACAACGGTTTGAGTCTGTGGAGCGATGGCGTCCACCTCTCCGAACACGGCGACGCGCTCCTACACGACCTCGTCGATGCCGACCTGCACGAGGTGGTCGCCCGGATGACGACCTACGCAATCCACGACCGCGACCACGCCGCCACCCTGTACCGGCCCCTGTTCGCCGACATCCGTCACCGCGCCGTGCTTCAACCAGCGACGCCATAGGCACCTCGCACTGTTGATCTCGACCGGGTCGCGATGAACG
>NZ_QHHV01000525.1:0-1123 GCF_003947245.1 Actinoplanes sp. ATCC 53533
CGGTCGCGGCCAGTCCGGGCGAGACGATCGGCAGGATGATCTTCCGGATCGAGGTGAGCAGGCTCGCGCCGTCCACCTCGCCCGCCTCCAGCACCTCGCGCGGCACCTCCAGCAGGAACGAGCGCATCATCCAGACCGCGAGCGGCAGGTTCATCGAGGTGTAGAGGACCACCATCGTCCAGATGTTGTCGAGCATGCCGAGCTGCTTGACCAGCAGGTACACCGGCAGCAGCGCGGCGACGGCGGGCATCATCTTGGTGGAGATGAAGAAGAACAGCGCGTCCGTCCACTTCGCCACCGGGCGCAGCGACAGCGCGTACGCCGCCGGGGTCGCCAGCACGACGACCAGCAGCGTGGAGAAGATGCTGGCCATCAGCGAGTTCAGCAGGAACGGCGTGATGTTGCGGTCGAACACCTGGGCGTACTGGTCGAAGGTCGGGGTGAAGGCCCAGGCCGGCGGGTTGCTGGCGGCGTCCTGCTCCTGCTTGAAGCTGGTCAGCACCATCCAGATCACCGGGAAGACGAAGACGATCCCGGCGATCCAGGCGACGGTGCCCCAGAGCGCGGTGCCCAGCCTGCGCCGGGCGCTTCCGGTAGCGACGAGCGCGGTCATCGACTCTCCTCCATCCGGAACAGGCTCGAGATGACCCGCAGCGCGAACGTCGCCACGATGATCGTCAGGAGCACCACGATGACGCCGGCGGCCGACGCCTCGCCGTACTCGAATTTGCGGAACGTGGTCAGGTAGATCTCGTACGGCAGGTTGGTGGTCTGCGAGCCGGGGCCGCCCTGCGTGATGGTGAAGACGGCGTCGAAGGTGTTCACCAGGTAGATCGAGCCGAGCAGCGCGCCCAGCTCGAGGTACTGCCGCAGGTGCGGCAGCGTCATCGAGGTGAAGATCCGCCAGCCGCTGGCGCCGTCGACCCGGGCCGCCTCGAGGATGTCCTCGCTCTGCGACTGCAGGCCGGCGAGCAGGATCAGCATCATGAACGGCGTCCACTGCCAGACGAGCGTGGCGATGACCGCTGCCTTCGGGTACGACGAGACCCAGTCGGTCGAGCCGCCGAAGATGCCGTTGATCAGGCCGTACCCCGGGTTGTAGATGGCGTGCTTCCAGAGCAGC
>NZ_QHHV01000526.1:0-1141 GCF_003947245.1 Actinoplanes sp. ATCC 53533
ACTTTGATGGCGTTCGCGGGCACTCCGGCCCACGCTGACGAGGGCGCGCCGAAGGCTCCTCCTACCGGTCAGCCCGACCTCATCGACTCGCAGGACCCGGGCGGGCGGCAGAACAAGCTCACCGACCTCAAGACCTGGATCATCGAACAGCCCGGCCTCGAGAACAGCGGCTACATCGAGTCGGTGAACGACGCGGCAGCGCTGTCGACGACCCTGCTGTGGCACGGGCCGGCGAACGACACGCAGCAGGCCATCATCGCCGAAGGTCGGCGCCGCGGCATTTCGGTCAACGTCCAGCAACGGAAGTTCAGCCGCGAACAACTCGTTACGGCCGTCGAGACGCTCGCCGGGCGAGGCAAAGACGCATTCGCGGATTTCGACCTCAATTCCATCAGCGGGATCACTGCGGAATTTGACGGCATCAAGGTGCAAGGAGTGCCCACCGGCAAGCCGGCGAAGAAACTCAACGCCGCGTCCGGCAAGGATTCACAACAGGCAGCCGTTGCCAAGGTCGGCGGGGTCGCCGCAGATCAACTCGGCGTGGACGTCAGCGTGGAGTTCGGCGGCGGCGATGAAACCTTTGCGGCGACTCGTGACAAGGATACGCCGGCTTTCAACGCCGGCGGCGTCATGTACAGCCCGGGAACACGTGGAATCTGCTCGACCGGCTTCTCGGTCAAAGTCGGCGCAACCCGCTACACGACGACAGCCCGGCACTGCGTTGCGCATGACTACCGGCCCCTCAACAACACAAAGAGCTACGGCGACGGCGTGCGGAATTCCACAGACGGCGCGGCTCGCCAAATGAGTGCGAAGGGGTCACCGCTCATGTTCGACGGATCCCACAATGATTCCAATGGTTACAAGAAGACCGTCGTTGGTTATGGTGACGTGAGCCTCGGCGACAAGGTGTGCACCAGTGGGGCGAACTCCGGCGTCCACTGCGGCATTCGCGTCACCCAGATGGTTCACTGGTTCGACGATGAGTACCCGCATGTCAGCAATTCAACGTTCTCGACGATCGTCGGAGATCAGGACGACCATAAGACCGCGGCCTGCAAGGGTGACAGCGGCGGCCCGGTCCTGGTGACCGCCGGTGATATGAAGGTCAAGGCCGTGGGCATGATCCAGGGAGGGCCGG
>NZ_QHHV01000527.1:0-1365 GCF_003947245.1 Actinoplanes sp. ATCC 53533
TCAGAGTCCAGTGCTCGTTGTTGTTGTCGCCGCCACCGGAGGTGTCGTAGTCGTCCGGCAGGCCCAGGTCGTGCGTGTACTCGTGCACGAAGACCGACAGGCCGCCGTTCTCCGGCTGGATCGTGTAGTCGCCGATCCAGATCCCGGTGGTGCCGATCTGGGTGCCGCCGAGCAGGTTGCCGGCCGGGCCGGTGCGGCCCTGGTCGGTGCCGTACGCGTACCAGCGGTGGCTCCAGATGGCGTCCTCACCCTGGCTCGGGTCGCCGTCGGCCTGGTCACCGCCGGAGTGGACGATCTGGAAGTGGTCGATGTAGCCGTCGGACTCGTTGAAGTCGCCGTCGCCGTCGAAGTCGTAGCGGTCGTACTGGTCGAACGACTTCATGTCGGCGGCGATCTGCGCGTCCGTGCGGCCGGCGGCCTTCTGGAGCTCGACCCAGCGGTTGGCGGCGTCGCGGACCAGCGCCCAGGTGTTGTTGCAGGTGCTGGAGGCGCAGACGGCCGGGTCGTCGCCGTTGGCGTCGGTCGGGTTGTCGTTGGAGCGGCCGTACCGGGCCTCGTTGAACGGCACCTTCACCCAGTCGGTGACCTCACCGTCGACGCTGTAGCGCCCGGAGGACTGGCTCTCGAAGTAGGTCTTGACCGACTCGACGCCAGTGCCCTCACCGAAGTACAGGTTGCGGTAGAAGTCCGCCGAGTAGTCCGCCTGCCAGACCGTGGAGTTGTCCACGGCACGGTTCGGCTTGGGGATCTCGTTGTGCAGCGGTCCGTCGAAGCGGGCCGGCCCCGGAATGGTAGGGGCCATGTCCTTGTCCGGGTAGCTCGGGCTGCGCTCGTTGCCGAACTCCGTCAGGATCACGAAGATCCGGTCGGTCCGCTCGCGGCCGACCTCGACGTACTGGTCCTGGCCGGCCTTGGCGACGGCGCGGTTGCTCGTGCCGGAGCCCTGGGTGCGTCCGACCTTGACGACCGAACTGCCGTCCTTCGTCACCGCCTTGGCCTTGCCGCTCACCACGTCGGCGACGGCCTGCTCGCGCAGGGCGCGACGCTTGTCCTCGAGCGGGTTGGGCAGATCGTCGACAGGTGCTGAGTTGGCATCGGCCTTTGCGACCGGCGCTGGATCCACTGGCGGGGCGGCGTTGGCACCACCGGGGAGCATGACCCCGACACTGGTGACCATCGCGGCGCCGAGTAGTCCTACGACCACCTTGCGCACTACGTGTACCTCCGTTGACGTGACCGCGCGCTGAGGTGCAGCGGACGGCGGCAATCCGGCCTCGGATTCGAGGCTCACGTGAACGTATGCAAACAGACTGATGTGTTGGAAGCGGCGCGAGACATTGATGAGCGATGGTTACGCATTATGGC
>NZ_QHHV01000528.1:0-1201 GCF_003947245.1 Actinoplanes sp. ATCC 53533
GACCATTCGAATCAGCTGCGCGAGCTGAATCCGCGCTTCGGTGACAGACCGCTCGATCCTGCGAGGTGATGCCGCCGATTCAGGCTGTTCCATACTTGCATCGTGACGTGCAGGTATGACAGTTTTCGTCGTCACCGTCGCCATGGCTGAGCACGATGGCACGCGGTCGCAGTGCTCCGAGGCCGACGGCAAGGCCGCGCGTCAAAGCGGGTATCCGGCGCGGAGAAGTGCTGCGCGGAGATCGACCAGTGCCTGTGTGGCCTGACCAAAGTTCTGTACGGCGTCGTTGACAGTCGCGGCCACGGTGTCAGCGGCCGGTACGGTGATGGAGCAGGCCCAGCCCGTTCGCGGCAGCCAAGGCGGAGAAGCCGATGAGGCCGCCGAGCGGCTCCGCGTCTCGCGGAGGCAGTACCTCGGCGAGATGATGCAGCCGCAACTGGGCAAGTTGGGCGAGGCCACGCTCTGCAATGATCCGATCGCCACCGACCCAGCCCGGCAAAGCCGGCGCTATAGCCGCTGGCGAACCGGACTGCCCGAAACTGGCGGCTCCCGGGCCGACCAGTCCACAGTAGGGCCGCCGGAGTTACCGACGACAGTTCTGAGCAGGGACTTAGCGCTTCGTCCGCCGCCGGGAAGCAACGCCATGCGCACCCTCAGCACTGTCGTCTCCTGGCCTCGCGCTGGCTAGACCACCGTTCGACATCAGCGCCGAGCCAAATCCGGCCCTGCGCCAGTTCGGCGCACGGCTTCGGGAAGTCGGTGCGACGACTCAGCTGGTCGGCGCGTTGCCGGCTCACACCACCGAATCTGACCCTCAGTTCACTGATCCCCAGCAGCACGATCTCAGCCATCCACCAATAGTCATACAGCACCTAGTCCCATGCAACCCCCTGATCGTGTCGCGTCCACCGTGCGGAGCGCGGCTGTCGTCTGCCAGTTGAACCGAGGCACTGCCGATGGATCTGAGGCACCAGGGCTCGGCGGCACGGGCCCAAGCTCGTGACCAGCGGGAGCCTGGCACGGGAGCGCGGCGGTTTTGCCTCAACTCCACTGTCAGAACGCGCACCCGGCCGCTGCCAGTGGAGTTGAGGCACCGCAGGTCAGCCCGCATCTCGTGCCTCAGGTCAATTGGCAGACGACAGCGGCGGCGGCGCCCGCACGCTCCGTCGGACGCACCCGCCGTGTCCGGTGACAAGCGATC
>NZ_QHHV01000052.1:0-44223 GCF_003947245.1 Actinoplanes sp. ATCC 53533
CGTGGAGGTAGATGCGCAGCTCGCGGCGTAGTTGGTTGATTTCTTCGATGACTCGAAGGTCGTCCGGGTCGAGGCTGGGCGCACGGAACAGCATGTACCCAGCGTGGCGGTTGACAGAACTTCTGTCAACTTGAACAGATGATCTATCAATCTGCCAACACGTAGCGTGATGATGATCTCCTTCCTTGCGGGGATGCAACTCGAAACTTGCGAGACGGCGGCCGTCCTTGACAGATGATTTGTCAATCTGTTCATTGCTTTCCGTTGCCGAGCAGCTCGGATCAAGCTATGACGCTCGGTTATCGTGCAGCTTCCGTCCGTCAACCCCGAGAGGGTCGGCTGCGCGCGCCCCATGAGGCAGGGGCAAGATCAACCACAGGGCGAGCTCGTCAGCTGGAGAGGTCGTCCGGGATTTTTCGGACCTCGGCGAGCACGTCGGTCCATGGGAACGAGCCGCCCGCGTCGCAGCGGGAGCCGCCCGGTTTGGTCTGGTCGGTGAGCACGACGCGGACGCCGTCGGCCTGCAGGCTGCGGATGCTGCGGGCGTAGGCGCTGTAGTTGGCCAGGGCTCGGTTCATCCATGGGGCGACGATGATCGGTTGGCGGTTGCCGATCGCCTCGCAGACGATGCCGACGGCGAGGGTGTCGCTGATGCCGTTGGCCAGTTTGTTGACCGTGTTGAAGCTGGCCGGGGCGACCACGTACGCGTCGGCCGGGGGGAGGATGTCCGGGTCGGTGGGGTTCTTGTACGTCGATCGGACCGGGTGGCCGGTGAGGTCGGCCAGGTGTGCCGTGTCGACGAACCGGGCGCCCATCGGGGTGGTGATCACGCACACCCGCCAGCCGTCGGCGATGACGTCGGCGATGAAATCGTAGCTGCTCGCGGCGTTGCTGACGCCGCAGATGACGGCGTAGAGCACAGGCCCTGCCGAGGTCATGTCGGGTCTCCTGGGTGGTCACCGGCGGCGATGAGTGAGGCGGCGGCCTCCGGATGGCCGCCGCTCCTCCATGATCGTGTCAGTGATGCCGGTCGGCGATCAGCCGTCGATGTCGAACTCGCCGTCCTTGGTGCCGCCCACGAACGCGGCCCACTCCGCGTGCGTGAAGACGAGCACCGGGCCGGCCGGGTCCTTGCTGTGCCGGACCGCGGCGCCGTCGTCGAGCAGCGCCACCTCGACGCAGTTGTTGCCGCCGTTGCCGTTGCTGCGGCTGCTCTTCTTCCACTGGGCAGCGTTCGCCTGAGTCGTATTCATGGTCAGTTCTCCATCCGATGTTGGACTGACGGATCGCACGCCATCTGCGCCGACGCTTTCGCTCGCCCGGTTCGTCGGTTCCGGGAGAGCCGCCGGCCCGACGAAGGTCGATGCCGTGCTGGTGTTCCCAGCTTGGGTCCGCGCGGCGGCCGAAAAGTTGCCTGTTTGGCAACCCCGGCTAGGACTGGGTGAGAACGCCGCACCGCTCGGCCAGGCCGCGCAGGTCGGCGCCGTCCGTCCGCCGGTGGCCCTTGTCGAGCAGTTCGCGGACGTTGTTGCGGACGACGGGGCTGAGCCGGACCCGCAACGGGGCGGATCGCTCGGCGCGCCGGAACGCCTCGATCGCCTCCGGGCGGCGGTCCAGCTGCTTGAAGGCCCGGCCGACGTCCACCCAGAGGTAGGACATCCGCTCGTGGTGGCGTACCGGCTTCTCGGTGAGCGGTCGGGCCGCGTCGAGGGCCGCCGCGGGGTTGCCGCCCTCGACCTCGATCGACACCCGGTGCATGGTCACGTTCCAGGTGGCGAAGGAGGCGTGCCGGGCGATCAGGGCCGGCTCGTCGAGCCGTTCGGCCAGCCGCTCCGCGTCCGCCACCATGGTTCGGGCGTCGTCGACGTCGCCCAGGGTGGCGCTGGTCGAGGCGGCCACCAGCAGGCAGGAGCCGCGGGCGGCCAGCCCTTCCGCTCCGGCCGCGTGCATCGCCTGCGCTGCCAGCGCCACCGCCTGGGCCCGGCGCAGCGCGCCCGCCGCCGCCAGCGCGTGTGCCTGCGCGTACGCCACGAAGCCGAGCGTCGCCGGGTTGCCGATCTTCTCCGCGGCCGCCCGCATCTGCTCGGCGGCCATCCAGGCCAGGTCGAATTCGCCGAGGTTGCGCATCAGGAACATCGCGGCGTAGGAGGCGATGACGGCTCGCTCGTACGCCGCCGTCGTGCCCAGGGTCAGGGCGCTCTGCTGAGTCCAGCGCAGCAGGTCCGGGATGACCCGCGCCTGACGGGCCAGGTCGCAGGAGTTCATCAGCAGGTCGAGGCCGTCGACGACGGCGGCGATCTCCTGCTCGGACCGGAGTGGCCCACTCGGGTCGAGCAGCGCGAGCCGGGTCTCGTTCACCCCGGCCCGGGTGTCCGCGAGCGCCCGGCCGCGCACGGCGTACGGCTGGCCGGTCAGGTCCGGCACGGGCACCTGTAACGCGGACGAGATCCGGTTCAGCAGGGACCGCGAGTCGGCCGAGCGTTCCCCGCGCTCCAGCCGGGACAGGTACGGCTTGCTGATGCCGGCCAGCCCGGCCGCCTGATCCAGACTCATCCCGCGATAGCGGCGGTACCGCCGGATTCTGGTGCCTATGCCCTCGTCGTCGTTCATCAGCGCCCCCTCGCGACGACTGCGCAGCGCAGTGACCTCGGTGAGGAATGTCGGTCAGAATCGGCGGCGGCAGCGGCCGGGCGGTTGACGACAACGGTCTCGGCGCCGACGCCGGTGCCGGGCGTGCCGTGTCGGTGATGGCGCAGGTCCCGGCCGGGCAGATCGCGCCGGGACGCGCGGGAGTCGATGGCCCGGGGGCCAGGACGCCGACCGCGTTTCCGGTCTGTCTCGCAGCCGGATCATCGTCGGTCGCGCCCGCCAGGCGTCGATGTCTCGTGGGACGACGGGTGCAGTCATGATCGTGTGAAGGAGGCGCGACGACGGATCGCCGCAACCGTCACAGATGGCCTCTGAAATGGGAAGACGCGGTTCGCATTCTGCCACGTTCGGCCTACGCCGGGGGCGATCACGTTAGTCGACGGTGACCGGGCGGCCGGCGGACCGGGGGAGTGGTGTCAGAAGTGGGCTATGTGTTGACGCTGCGGTGACGGGATCGCACGCTGAGTACATGGCCACCTTTGGACTACGGCAGAACGGTCGGCGGCTCGCCGCCGTGGACGACTACCAGTTCCCCGGAAGCGTCCGGCAGCGGTTCGTTCAGCAACACGGCGAACTGACCGTCGACGGCATTCGGTCGGTCGAGGCTGCCGCCCGGCAATGGTTCCGGCTCGGCGTCCGGCATCCCAAAGCGCGGCTTGCCATGCCTTCCGTGATCGTCGACGACTTCTGGCGCGAGTTCGTATTGCAGACCCGGGAGTATGCGGAGTTCTGTGCGGCGCTCGGGCGGGTTCCGCCGCGCGCGCCGGAGCCGGCGACGACTGCCGATGGTCGGCCGGGAGCCCTGCAGGCCACCTTCCGGTACGCGCAGCAGGATGAGCTTGCCGGCGTGCGGCCGCTGCCGGTGCTCTTCCGCGTGGACCAGGAACTCGCCGTTGCGGGCGGGCGGCACTATCTGGCCGACTGCGGTGGCCGCGGCATCTGCTACGAGCTCAAGGGCACCATCTGCCTGCAGCATCTCGGCGGATCCGGCAAGGCTCCCGGCAGCGGCACGTGGAGGCTCAGGCGTCCCCCGCCCCCCGTTGACGGCTTCTCCGGGAACGACGGCTTCAGCGGCTGTGGCGGCGGCTGTGGCGGTGGTAACTGACCGGGTCTGGACCGAGCCGAGCCGCGGCGCGGCGGGTGGACTGCCGACCGGCCCGAGATCAGTCGAACAATCGTTTCCCGAAGTGCTCGGCGCGGCTTGCCGGGCGGCGTTGGATGGCGAATTGCGATCCGCTTGGAATCGTTTGTCGTGGCCGTCTCCGAGGACGGGTTTTAATGGTCAAAGCGGCCGTCGACCATCGAAATTGCGGATGATCGGAATCGGGCTCGAATTGCTCGGCAATACGCCGCCGGGTGGGTGGCGTTCAGTATAGCGGCGCAAGTGCCGATTCGTCGGGAACGATCCGATGTGGGGTTATACACCGGGTGACCGGGCCGCGAGGCCGCCCGCCGCGGGCGTCGGACGGGGCAAACTACTCGGCTGCCGGTGGCCGAGTCGCCCCCGACGCCGGCTCGGCTCCGCAAAACTACAGGTGGTGGGCAGTGTCCAGAAAGGATTCGCCGGTCCGTATACTCCCTCGCCCATCGGCAGGTGGGGTGCCTGACTTGCGTGTTTCGCCGTGACCCCGCCCCGGGTTGACGTGCAACTTGCACACTCATAGTGTCTACAGTGTAACGGCGAGTGCTTGCTGGGTACGCTTCCAGGAGGTCGCTCCCCGGTGCATCCGTCGAGCAACCCGGCCATAGGGAGTCCTTGGTGAGTGTCGCGATCGGCATCAACGGTTTCGGTCGGATCGGCCGCAGCCTGATGCGCATTGTCGGTGCTTCGGCGGAGCTGGGAATCACCGTCGCAGCCATTAACGACATCGCCCCGGTGGACCGTTTGGCGTACGGCCTCAAACGCGACAGCGTGCGCGGAAGATTCCCCGGAACGGTGGTCGCCGCTCCCGGCCGGCTCATCGTCAACAGCCAGCCGATCTGGGCGTTCAACGAGTCGCAGCCGGGTCGCATCCCCTGGGCGGAAGCCGGGGTCGACGTGGTCATCGAGGCCACCGGACGGTTCCGCAACGGCGCGAGCGCCCGCGACCACATCATCGGGGGCGGCGCCCGCAAGGTCGTGATCAGCGCCTCGGCGGACGACCCGGACGCGGTGCTGATCTTCGGCGCCAACCATCAGCGCTACGACCCCATGCGGCACGACATCATCTCGCCCGCCTCCTGCGGCGTGAACGCGCTGGCGGTGATGGCCAAGGTCCTGCTGGAGCGCTTCGGGCTGCGCTCGGTGCACACCTCGGTGGTGCTGGCGATCCAGAGCTGGCAGAAGGCGCAGGACGCCATGACCGGCTCGTCCCGGGACGACCCGCGGCTGGGCCGGGCGGTGCACGGCAGCATCATTCCGCACAACCACGTCGCCGGTGACCTGCTGAGCGTCGCGCTGCCGCAGCTCGGCAAGGTGCGGTACAGCTACTACTGCGTGCCGACCCCGATCGGGTCGCTGGCCGAGCTGACCGGTTTCACCGACCGCCCGGTCAGCCGCAACGAGGTCAACCGGGCGATGGCCGACGCCGCGGCGGGCTTCCTGGGCGGGGTGCTGGACTATGACCCCGATCCCACCGTGTCGGTGGACGTGCGGGACAACCCGGCGTCCTGCCTGTTCGACCCGTCGGGCACCCAGACCAGCGCCGACGGCGGCGTGCAGGTGCGCGGCTGGTTCGACAACGAGTGGGGATTCGCGCACCGCCTGCTGGATCTGGCGCGCCTCGTGGGGGAACGTGAGGCCGTACCGGTGGGCGCGCCGTACCGGTCCGGCGTCGTGTAGAACTGATCGGTGATTACCACCAGCGAGGTCGAGGCGGCGGCCCGCCGGGTCGCCGGGCGAATCCGGCGCACGCCGGTGCTCAGCGACGGGCCGGCGCTGCTCAAGCTCGAGTTTCTGCAGCACGCGGGGTCCTTCAAGACCCGGGGCATGTTCAACAAGATCCTGGCCGAGGCCGAGCGCGGGCTGCCGGCCGCGGGCGTCATCGCGGCCTCCGGCGGCAACGCGGGGCTCGCGGCGGCGTACGCGGCCCGCGAGCTGGGCGTGCCCGCCGAGATCTACGTGCCGGTCAACGCCCCGCCGGTCAAGGTCGCCAAGCTGGCCAAGCTCGGTGCCCGGGTGGCCCAGGTCGGCACCGAGTATGCGGAGGCGTACGCGGCCGCGGTCGTGCAGGCCGAGGTGACCGGGGCGCTGTTCTGCCACGCCTACGACGACCCGGACATGGTGGCCGGCAACGGCACCCTCGGGCTGGAGCTGATCGACCAGCTCCCGGACGGCTTCGACACGGTGCTGGTCGCGGTCGGCGGGGGCGGCCTGATCGCCGGCGTGGCCGCCGCCCTGCGGGAGCGTGCCCGGGTCGTCGCGGTCGAGCCGGTCACCTCCGCCGCCCTGCACGCGGCGATCGAGGCGGGCGGCCCGGTGGACGTCGCGGTCTCCGGGGTCGCGGCGGATTCGCTGGGTGCGCGGCGGGCCGGGACGATCGCCTACGAGACGGCGGCCGCGGCGAAACTGCCGTCCGTGCTGGTGGCCGACCAGGCGATCGTGGAGGCCCGGCGGCAGTTGTGGGAGGACTACCGGATCGTCGTCGAGCACGGCACCGCCGCCGCCCAGGCCGCGCTGGCCTCGGGCGCCTACGTGCCGGAGCCGGGGGAACGGGTCGTGGTGCTGCTCTGCGGCGCGAACACGAACCCCGCCGATCTTGCCTGAGCGGGGCCGCCAGGGGTGTCTGGCGGAAGCTGGACCGCGCCGCAGGCCGTCATGATCCGCCAGCCCCCTGGGCGCGGGCGGCCCGGTCGGCGAGGGCTGTCGCGCCCAGCAGGGCCAGCAGGAAGCCGCTGAACCAGAGCATCGCCGTGGTCGCGGGCAGATAGTGGGTCGCGATGCCCAGGCCCAGCGCCGGGCCGATCAGGCCGAGGTAGGCGACCAGGAACAGGCCGGCGAGGGCCTCGCCGCGGACCGCGGGGGCGGCCATCGCGGCGACGGCGCCGACCGCGGACTTGAAGAGCAGGCCCGCGCCGCCGCCGGCGACCGCGCCGCCGACGAGGAAGAGCGCCAGCGAGGACAGGTGCATCCCGGCGCCGAGCACGACCAGGCCGGCGGCCTCGGCGGCCAGGCCCGCGGGGAACCGCCGGGCGGGGCTGAGCAGGTTGGACCCGGCCTGGGCGGCGGCCGCGGCGCCGAAGACGAGGAACACCACGATGCCCGCGAGCAGCCGTCCGGGGTGGTGCAGCGAGCCGGCGACGAAGCTGGGCGCCAGCGAGGTGAACAGGCCGAAGACGGCGAAACCCGCGAACGCGCCGGCGGCGGCGACAGCGTAGCCGGCCCGGTCGGCCGCGGCGACGCGGATCCGCTGCGGGCGGTAGCGGGGAGTGACGGCGGGCGCGACGACCGTCTCGGGCGTGGCCGCGACGGCGACCGCGCCGAGCGCGAGCAGGACCAGGAAGACCAGATACGGGGTACGCAGCGGAGCGTCGACGAACTGCGCCAGCGCCCCGGCCACCAGGGTGCCGGTGCCCAGCCCGCCCAGGTTCGCCGCGGCGGAGATCAGCTCGAAGCGGCCACGCCCGGCGTGCGGCCGGTGCATGGCGTGCAGCTCCAACAGGTACGCCGTGGCGGTAGCGGTGATCATGCCGACGCCGAGGCCGGTGACGAACCGGGCGATCAGCAAGCCGGGCAGGGCCGGCCAGACGACGAAGAGCACCGCGGCGACGGCTTCGAGGCCGAGCGCGGGCAGCAGCACCCGCTTGCGGCCGACCCAGTCGGAGACGTGGCCGGCCAGCAGCAGGCTGGTGACGACGCCGACGGCGTAGACGGCGAAGACGACCGTCACGGTGAACGGGGTGAAGCCGTCCTGCCGCTGGTAGATCGGGTAGAGCGGGGTGGGCACCGTGGAGAACGCCATCGAGATCGCGAAGACGGCGGCGATCAGCCAGAATCCGGTGCCGTGGCGGGCGGAGCCGCGCCGGGTCTCCGGTGACTGGGGTACGGCGGTAACGGTCATGCCACGAGCCTGCGTCGGCCCAAGCATCATGTGCAACGAAGGATTGTGCTGGCAACTATCACCGAATGCGATAGTTGGGGCATGGAGTTCCGTCACCTCGCCTACTTCGTCGCCGTCGCCGAGGAGGGCAGCTTCACCCGGGCCGCCGCCCGCCTGCACGTGGTGCAGTCCGGGGTCTCCGCCGCGATCAAGGCGCTCGAGCACGAACTGGGCGCGCCGCTGCTGGAACGCACCTCCAAGCGGGTCGCGCTCACCGACGCCGGCGCCGCACTGCTGCCCCGGGCCCGGGCCGCGCTCGACGCCGCGCGGGCGGCCCGCGACGCGGTGGACGAGGTCAGCGGCGGGTTGCGGGGCACCCTGCGGATCGGCACGCTGACCGCGATCGGCCTCGTCGACCTGCCCGCGCTGCTGGGCCGCTTCCACCGGACCCACCCGGGCGTCACCCTGCGACTGACGGTCTCGACCCGGGGCTCCGCGGGCCTGGTGGACGCGCTGACCGACGGCAGCCTCGACTTGGCCCTGGTCTCCGTGCCCGGCCGCCCGCCGGCCGGTGTCCACCTTCGGCAGTTGCTCCGGTTGCCGATGGAGCTGGTGGTGCCGGCCGGGCACCGGCTCGCGGCCGCGCCGGCGGTGCGGATCGCCGATCTCGCGGACGAGCGGTTCGTGGACTTCCCGATCGGCTACGGCAACCGTACGGTGATCGACCGGGCCTTCGCGGCGGCCGGCGTGGACCGGCAGGTGTCGCTGGAGGTCATCGACATCAGCACCGGGGCCGGCTTCGTCCGGCACGGGCTCGGCGTCGCGATCCTGCCGCGCTTCGCCGTACCGGATGAAGTGGATCTGGTGGTGTTGCCCGTCGCGGAGGCGGACCTGGACTGGCCGCTCGGGATCGCCACCTCGGCGGTCCGCGCGCCCAGCGCGGCCGCGCGGGCGCTGCTCACCATGATCGACGATCACCTGCGCCCGCCCGGCGATCTCCGCGATGCTGGTTGAGTGCCCGAAGACCACCATATTCAGTCGGTTCGTCAGTTCCGCCGGTTCGCCCTGGTGGTCTGCCTCGTCGGGGTGGCGGTGCAGCTCGCGCTGACCGCGTACTACCTCGGGATGGGGCACAAGGCCACCCCGCACGACGTACCGGTGGGCCTGATCGCGCCCGCCGCCAAGCGGGCGGCGATCGTCGATCTGCTGGAGCGCGACGGGGTCTTCGCGGTGAGTGACTACGCCGACGTCGCGGATCTGCGGTCGGGGATCGAGAGCCGAGAGGTGTACGGCGGGGTCGACGCGAGCGCCGCGCAGCCGCATCTCTACCTCGCCTCCGCCGCCGGGCAGGCCGCCGCCGGCCTGCTGCGCGGCACCTACACCTCGGTCGTCGGTCAGCAGAACGCCCAGCAGCTCGCGGCGCTGGCCGAGCAGGGCGACACGATCTCCGTCGCGCGGGCCGAGGCGATCGCCGCGGCCCCGGCCGTCACCGACGTGGTGCCGCTGCCCGCCGACGACGTCAACGGCGCCTCGCTCGGCTTCCTCACCCAGGCGCTCGCCCTCGGCGGCACCATCGCCTCGATCGGCCTGGGCCGGCTGATCCCGCGCACCCGGCGCTCCTGGAAGCGCGCGCTGGGCCACCTCAGCACCCTGATCGTGTACGCGCTGGGCTCGGCCGCCGTGGTGCTCTGGTCGATGACCTGGTTCGGGGTCGGCGCCGACGCCGACCTCGCGGAGATGTTCGGCATCTTCGCGCTGATGTCGCTGGCCGTCACCGGCTCGACCGCCGGCGCGGTGGCCCTGTTCGGCCCGGCCGGCGCGCTCCTCGGCGCCCTCTACTTCACCGTGGGCACCGTCATCTCGGGCGCGAGCATCCTGCCGGAGTTCCTCCCCACGTTCGGCCGCTACCTCGGCGAGAACCTGCCGACCGGCGCCGGCGTGCAGGCGGTCCGCGACAATCTTTATTTTCCGGCCGGACCGATCGGCCGGCACCTGCTCGTGCTGGCCCTCTACGCCGGGTGCGGGTGCCTCCTCGTGCTGGTCACGAACCTGTTGCCGAACCGCGCGGACCGCACCAGCGGGGTCGATCTGGAGCTGAAGGACCGCATCGAGGGCAACGAGCACCGCGAGCCCGTCCCGATTCCCCCGGCAATTTCTTGATCCGTTGTGACGTATGGCTCGTGGTTCCTTTAACAAGTGCGGCGTATGGTCAATCCCGTACTTGAAGCGTCAAGTGCTTAGGGAGCAGGGTCTCATGTCTTTGGGTATTCGCAGCCGGGTCGCCGTGCCGCTGAAGTTCGCGGACGGGTACGCCACGACGGCCGAGGTCATCACCTTCGACGGCCTCGCCGACGGCAAGGAGCACCTCGCGCTCGCCCTCGGCGACGCCTTCGGCGCGGAGGTGCCGCTCGTGCGCCCACACTCCGAGTGCCTCACCGGTGACGTGTTCGGCTCCGAGCGCTGCGACTGCGGCCCGCAGTTACGTGAGGCCGTCGAGCGCATCGCCGGCGTCGGCGGCTTCCTGCTGTACCTGCGCCAGGAGGGTCGCGGCATCGGGCTCTACGCCAAGCTCGACGCGTACGCGCTGCAGGACCTGGGCATGGACACGTACGAGGCGAACCGGGCGCTCGGGCACGCCGACGACGAGCGGGACTACACCGCCGCGGCGCAGATGCTCTCCGCGCTGGGCGTCGGCGCGGTCGACCTGCTCACCAACAACCCGGACAAACCCTCGCAGCTGCGCTCGTACGGGGTCGATGTGCGCACCGTGGTGCCGACCAAGGTGCACGCCTCGGACGCCAACGTGCGCTACCTACAGGCCAAGGTCGCGCACACCGCGCACACCATCGACCTGCCGCTGGCTGTCTGACTTCGGGTTTCCGCTCAGTCATTTTTCCGTTGCGCCGAACGGTAGTGCGACATGCCGTCGAGCACGGAGGTGTATCGCTGTGGGGATCGAGGCCGTCAACAGCCGCATCGCCGATATCCAGAGCCGGATGATCGCGATGCAGACCCAGCAGGCCACGGCGACGAGGACAGCGTCGGCCGCGTCGGGCACCTCGGCGCCGGCCGGCAGCTTCGCCACCGCGCTCGCGGACGCCATGGGAACCCAGTCGTCCGCGGGCGTGGCGAAGTCGTACTCGCTGAACAGCAAGGGCATCCCGACCGAGCTGGTCGGCTACGGCAACGGCAAGATCCCGGCGAACGCGCTGGAGAAGGTGGGCAACACCAACCACAAGCTCTGGGCGCCGGCGGCCGAGTCGCTGAACCGGATGATCTCCGACGCCAAGGCGCAGGGCGTGACGATCGGGATCACCGACTCGTACCGCTCGTTCGACGAGCAGGTCGACGTCGCTCGCCGCAAGGGCCTCTACTCGCAGGGCGGGCTGGCGGCCAAGCCCGGCACCAGCGAGCACGGCTGGGGCATGGCCACCGACCTCGACCTGAACAACAAGGCGCAGGCGTGGGTGCGCGCCAACGGCGAGAAGTACGGCTTCGTGGAGAACACGCCGCGCGAGCCGTGGCACTGGGCCTACAAACCGAAGTCCGTCTAGCCCTTTGTGTAGATCAGCTCGCCGTGTAGCAGGGATATCCAGCCGTCGGGGTGGGCGGCCCACGCCTGCCAGGCCTCGGAGATCTTTTGGATGTCCGCGCCTTCCTCCCGTGCTTGTCGCGCCAGGTCGGACTTGAGGATGCGGTCGGCCCACATGCCGCCCCACCACTGGCGGTCCTCGGGCGTCGCGAAGCACCACGTGCTCGACGTCGCGATCGCATCGGTCAGGCCGGCGGCATGGGCCCAGGAGAGCAGCCGGCGTCCGGCGTCGGGCTCGCCGCCGTTGCCACGGGCGATGCGCCGGTACAGGTCCAGCCACTCGTCCAGCTCCGGCAGCCGGGGGAACCAGGCGAACGCGGCGTAGTCGCTGTCGCGTACCGCGATCACCCCGCCCGGCTTGGTCACCCGCCGCATCTCGCGCAGCGCGGTGACCGGATCCCCCACGTGCTGGAGCACCTGGTGGGCGTGCACGACGTCGAAGGTGTCGTCGGCGAAGTCGAGCGCGTGCACGTCGCCGACGGCGAAGTCGACGGTGCTCAGCCCGCGCCGGCCGATCTCGGCCCGGGCCAGATCCAGCGCCTGCCCGGTGGTCTCGAGGGCGGTGACCCGCCCGGGTGTGATCCGCGTCGCGAGGTCCGCGGTGAGGGTGCCGGGGCCGCAGCCGATGTCCAGCAGGGTGTCGCCGGATTTCAGCCGTGGCAGCAGATATGCCGCCGAATTTTCTGCGGTGCGCCAGCGGTGCGAGCGCAGGACCGACTCGTGATGCCCGTGGGTGTAGACAGCAGCCATGCACCGAAGCTACGGCCGCGTCTCGCATATCGGGAGCATCTTCCTGCTATATGGGACGATGTCGAATACCTGATTTCGCGCGGTGGCTGGTAGGCCGTAGTTTTGTGGCCATGAGGATCGGCATCGTAGGGGCGACGGGGCAGGTCGGTGGCGTCATGCGCCGCATCCTGGCCGAGCGCCAGTTCCCCGTTGACCAGCTCCGGCTCTTCGCCTCCGCGCGTTCCGCCGGGCGCGCCCTGTCCTGGGGCGACGGCGAAGTGACCGTCGAGGACGCGGCCACGGCCGACTACCGCGGGCTGGACATAGTCCTGTTCTCGGCGGGCAAGGCCAGCTCGAAGGAGTACGCCCCGAAGGTCGCCGAGGCGGGCGCCGTGGTGATCGACAACTCGTCGGCGTACCGGATGGACCCGGACGTCCCGCTCGTGGTGGCGGAGGTGAACCCGGACGCCATCGCACGGCGCCCCAAGGGCATCATCGCCAACCCGAACTGCACGACGATGGCCGCGATGCCGGTGTTGCGCCCGCTGCACGACGAGGCCGAGCTGGTCGCGCTGGTCGCCACGACGTACCAGGCGGTCTCCGGCGCCGGGCTGGCCGGCGTCGCCGAGCTCGACGAGCAGATCAAGAAGGTCGCGGACCGGGCCGCCGAGCTGGCCTTCGACGGCAGCGCGGTCGAGTTCCCGGCGCCGCGCTCGTTCACCCGGCCGATCGCGTTCAACGTCCTGCCGCTGGCCGGCTCGATCGTCGACGACGGCCTCGGCGAGACCGACGAGGAGCAGAAGCTCCGCAACGAGAGCCGCAAGATCCTGGGCATCCCCGGGCTGAAGGTCTCCGGCACCTGCGTCCGCGTCCCGGTCTTCACCGGCCACTCGCTGCAGGTGAACGCGCGGTTCGCCCGGGCGATCACGCCGGAGCGCGCGCGCGAGCTGCTGGCTGCCGCCCCCGGTGTGGAGCTGTCGGACGTGCCGACGCCGCTGCAGGCGGCCGGCCGGGACCCGACGTTCGTCGGCCGGATCCGCGCCGACGAGACGGTCGACAACGGTCTCGCGCTCTTCCTCTCCAGCGACAACCTGCGCAAGGGCGCGGCTCTCAACGCGGTCCAGGTGGCCGAGCTGGTGGCTGCGGCGCTCTGAGTCCCGCCTGCCGTTGGGGTTCCGTCGGCCCGCCTCGCCCTTGGGTGAGGCGGGCTTTGTCGTTCCTTCGGGGGGTCTTTCCGACATTCCACTATGGAAAAAACGGGCTTTTTGCCTGAATCGGTAGCGCATGGCCGGTTTGAGGTGCACAGTGATTGCATGAACGACAGTGGGCCCGGCGGCGGCTACTTCTGGTGCCTCCGCCACAACCGGGTCGAGGCTGGGGACGACGTATGTCCTGCTCAGTACCGGCTCGGCCCGTACGCCTCCGCTGACGACGCCACGCGGGCGCTCGAGACCGTCGAGAAACGCAATGCGACGTGGGACGCCGAGGATGCCCGCTGGACCGGGGAGGTCAGCTAGGCCGGCTCGACCCCTGTGTCCAAGCCGGAATCCTGCAGTCTCCAGGCGGAGACGAGCCCGCAGTCATTCGCAAGGAGGAACTTCCCCATGGCCGTGCCCAAGAAGGCCCCGACCCGGGCCGCCACGACCGGCGCCAGAAGCGCGCGGGTCGCCGCGTCCCCGGTCGCTACGAAAGCTTCTACCGCTACTTCTACCGCTGCCAAGATTTCTGCCGCTGCCAAGGCTTCTGCCGCTGCCAAGGCTTCTGCCGCTGCCAAGGCTTCTGCCGCTGCCAAGGCTTCTGCCGCTCCCAAGCGGACCGCTGCCGCGACGTCGGCCGCGGTTCGGACTGTGACCGCGCGGTCCGCCGACACCGCGACAGCCAAGACCGCGACTGCCAAGACCGCGACCGCTAAGACCGCGACCGCTAAGACCGCGACTGCCACGACCTCCGGGAAGCCGGTTGCCGCTGCCAAGTCCGGTGGCACGACCAAGTCTGTCGGCACCGCTGCCAAGCCTCTCGCCGCGGTCAAGTCCGGTGCTGCCGCGAAGAAGGTGCCTGTTACCAAGTCGGCCACTGCGCGGTCTGCCGCCAAGCCCGCATCCGCGAAGGTGGCCGGCTCGGCCAAGGGCGGCATGGCGAAGAAGGCTTCCGCGAGCACGGTCGCGGTCAAGAAGACCCCGGCGAAGCCGGCCGCGACCCGTGGTGCCGCCTCTTCGGCCGCGCGTTCCGCTGCCAAATCCACTACCAGGTCTAGTGCCGCCAAGCCCATCGCCGCCAGGTCGGCTGCGGCGACGTCGGGCACCGCCCGGTCGGGCTCGGCCAGGTCGGCTGGCGCCAAGCCGGCGGCTGCCAAGTCGGCATCGGCTCGTCCGGCGGCTGCTAAGTCGGCCTCGGCTCGTCCGGCGGCTGCCAAGTCGGCCCCGGCTCGCTCGACGGCTGCCAACTCGGCCTCGGCTCGCCCGATGGCTGCGGGCTCTGCCTCGGCTCGCTCGACGACGGCGAAGTCCGCGGCGACGAAGGCGGCGGTCAAGTCCGCGGTGACGAAGGCGGCGGCCATTTCCGCCGCGGCGAAGGCAGAGGCCAAGTCCGCTGCCGCGAGGACCGCGGTCAAGCCCGTCGTCGCGAAGCCTGTCGCTGGTAAGGCGACGGTATCCAGGTCTGCCGCGGCGAAGGCCGTCGCGAAGCCTGTCGCTGGTAAGGCGACGGCAATCAGGTCTGCCGCGGCGAAGGCCGCCGCGAAGCCTGTCGCTGGTAAGGCGACGGTATCCAGGTCTGCCGCGACGAAGCCCGTCGCGAAATCTGTCGCTGGTAAGGCGACGATCGCCAAGTCCGCGGCGACGAAGGCGGCAGCCAAGTCGACCACCGCGAAGTCCATCGCTGGTAAGGCGAAGTCCGCGGCGGAGCAGGCTCCGGCCGCGGTCAAGGCCGGTGTCGTGAAGTCCGCCGACGCGGCCAACTCCTCGGCGGTGGCTGCGAAGGGGATCGCTGCGAAGGGGACCGCCGCGAAGGAAGCCGCCGCTAAACGGACCGCCGCGAAGACCGCCGCACGCAGTACCGGCAACGCGGCCGCCGCCAACGTGCGGGCGACCGGGACCGGGACCGGGACCGGGACCGGGACCGGCAAGGCTGCCAACGCCAAGCCCGCCGGCATGACCAAGACCTCGGCCACGAACGCCGGCCGGGTCAAGAGTGCCGCCACGCCCGCCGCCGCCCGCAAGGCCACCGCCGCCGGGAACAGTCGCGTCTCCACCGCCGCCGGCAACGGCCGCGTCCCTACCGCCGCCGGTTCGCCGCGCCGGGCCACCGCGAAGCGCTGACCCCGGGGAACCGGGACGTAAGGGCCGCGCCGTGTTCGGCGCGGCCCTTGTGCGTGTCACGCCGGGCCGCGGAAATGTCGGTGCGGCCTGGTAGGAATGACCCGTGCCGATCAAACGGGTGTGGGCGCCACGCATCGACTTCTCCGTGCTGCGCCGCGAGCTCGATCTACCTGCCGAGTTCCCGCCTGACGCGATGCGAGAGGCGCAGCAGGCCGCGGCGGGCACCGCGTTGCCGCTCGCCGACCGCACCGACATCCCTTTCGTCACCGTTGATCCGGCCACCTCCCGTGACCTCGACCAGGCGATGGAGCTGACCCGCCGCACGGGCGGTGGCTACCGGGTGCGTTATGCCATCGCCGACGTCGCCTCCTATGTGCGGCCGGGTGGCGCGCTCGAGGCCGAGACCTGGGTGCGCGGCCAGACGATCTATTTCCCGGACGGCAAGGTCCCGCTGCACCCGCCGGTGCTCAGCGAGGGCGTGGTGAGCCTGCTGCCCGACGTCGACCGCGCCGCCGTGCTGTGGACCATCGACCTGGACGCCGACGGCGAGCTCGTCGGCATCGCCCTGGAGCGCGCGCGGGTGCGCAGCCGGGCCAAGCTCGACTACGTCGGCCTGCAGGGTGCCGTCGACGCCGGTGCCGCCCCCGATCCGATCGCGTTGCTGCCCGAGCTGGGCAAGCTGCTGGCCCGCCGCGCCGCCGACCGCGGCGCGGTCAACCTGCCGCTGCCCGAGCAGGAGGTCGAGCCGCACGGCGACGGCTGGCAGCTGGTGCTGCGTGCGCCGCTGGCCGTCGAGGAGCACAACGCGCAGATCTCCCTGCTCACCGGCATGGCCGCGGCCAGGCTCATGCTCGACGGCGAGATCGGGCTGCTCCGCACCATGCCGGCGGCCCGCCCCGAGGCGGTGACCAAGCTCCGCGCCGCGGCCGCCTCCCTCGACGTGTCCTGGCCCGACCAGGCCTCCGTCGGCGCGGTCGTGGCCTCGGTCGACCCGGCGAGTCCCCGCGGCGCCGCCTTCCTCAACCAGGCGGCAGAGCTGCTGCGCGGCGCGGGCTACACGGCCTTCGACAAGGAACGGCCGGCGGAGACCGGCCACGGCGGGGTGGGCGCGCCCTATGCACACGTGACGGCACCGCTGCGCCGCCTCGCGGATCGCTACGCGACCGAGGTCTGCCTGGCTCTGCACGAGGAGCGCGAGGTGCCGCAGTGGGCGCGCGAGGCGCTGCCCCGCCTGCCGAAATGCATGGCGACGACCGACCGGGTGGCCTCCGCCGCCGACCGTGGCGCGGTGGCCCTGGCCGAGGCTGTCCTGCTCGCCCACCGGGTGGGGGAGACCTTCGACGCCGGCGTCCTCGACGTCGACGAGATCCGCCCGGACCCCGCGCCGGAGCAGGAGCCGGGTGCCTCCCGAGGCGGCAAGCCTGGCAACAGGCGTCCCCGGGGCGGCAAGGTCGCGATTGACGACCCGGCTGTGCAGGCTCGCTGCCTGGGCGAGCTCCCGCTCGGTGACCGCATCCAGGTCCGCCTGACCCAGGCCGACCCGCGCACCAGGGAGGTCCTCTTCGAGCAGACCTGATCGTTTCGGCATCCGCCGCGCGGGCGCAGGGCTGCGGCGGGCGACTCGCATCAGTGCGGGTGCGTGCAGTCTTGCGACGACAATTCAGGAGCTGCGGTCCGCCACCTCCGGGCGTAGCGCGATGGTCGCCCCGCTGATGTGCCTGACAGCGCGCCCAGGTCGACGAGATCGAGAGCCCCGCGCATCACCTCACGGTTCGCCGTCGGCTGCTGATTCCGTTGGCCGGCGGGAGATCTGGCGGGTAGGACCGGCGGCACCTGGCCGAACGGTTCAACCCCGTGCACGCTGTCCAACGGTGTCCAACGTTGGCCTCGAGATGGTCATCGTCCCCCTAGCCTCGGCACCGTCGATGGCTATAGGAGGTCGGTCTTGCTCAGAAATACATCTCGTCGGATCGCGGCCGGTTTGGCGGCGTCCACGGTGCTCGCTGCCGTCGCGATCGCGCCCGGCCCGGCTCGTGCCGACGACGGAGACGACATGAGCGGCCGGATTGACGCGGCAGCAGCCGGGTCACAACCGGGCAGTCGCGCGGAGGCCGAGGCCCGCCGCGTCGAGCCCGCCGCCCCGGCCACCGGCCCGGCGCGCTTGGTGATCGGCTACCGGGCGGGGGTCAGCCGTACGGCGATGGCCCAGCACCTGCGGGACGCCGGCCTGAGCGCGCAGGACAACGGGTCGCTGGCCAAGGTCGGCGCCCAGGTGGTGACCGTGCCCCGGGCCGACCAGGCCCGGGTGACCGCCGCGCTGCGGTCAGCTCCGAATGTCAGATATGTGGAGCAGGACGGGCAGGTGCGGGCCGCGGCTGTGACGCCCAACGACCCTTACTATCCCTACCAGCCCGAACTCCCGCAGATCACCGTGCCGCAGGCGTGGAGCGTGACCACCGGGTCTGCCTCGGTGACGGTGGCCGTGGTGGGCACCGGGGTCACCGCGCTCGGTGACCTCGCCGGCGCCGTGCTGCCGGGCTGGGACTTCGCCGACGACGATGCCGATGCCGCCGACGCGCGTGGCCATGGCACTTCGGAGGCGTCCCTCATCGCCGGCCGGGGCAACAACGGGGCCGGCATGGCGGGCGTCTGTTGGGCGTGCAAGATCCTCCCGGTCAAGGTGACCGATGCCAACGGTACCGGCCCCGATAGCGACCTGGCTGCCGGCATCGTGTACGCGGCAGACCGGGGCGTGAAGATCATCTACATCGGGGTCATCGCTGACAACCGGAACCAGCCGCTCCAGGACGCGGTGGTGTATGCCCAGCGGAAGGGCGCGCTGGTGGTCGCGCCGGCCGGCAACACGCTCAGCAAAATTCCGCTGTACCCGGCGGCGTACGGCGGAGTGATCGGCGTCGGTGGGACCAACGCGCAAAGCGAGCCGTACATCTACTGCATCGGCGTTGCCTGCGGGGGGACCAACTACGGGCCGGCATGGGTGGACGTCGCCGCGCCGTACTGCACGACAGCCATGGTTCTGGGCGACCCAGCCGAATATGAGGACCTCTTCTGCGGCACCGGGCCACCTGCGGCGCTCGTCGCCGGGACACTCGCGCTGATGAAATCGAAATACCCGAATGCAAGCGCCTCGGCACTGGCCTACAGCCTCACCAGGGGAGCCCGGCAGACCAACACCACCGACTTCACCGAATTCGGCGAGATCCGTGCCGGCACCTCGATCACCACAGTGGATACGGTCGCGCCGAAGATCACCGGCGCCACCCCCAAGCACAACACCCGCTTCCGGGGTGCCGTCACCGTCACCGCGACCGGCGTTTCGGACACGGGCACCGGCGTGGCCTACGCCGCGCTGTACGCCAACGGCAAGTACATCGGACGAGACACCACCGCGCCGTACGCGGTGAGATACGCCAGCGGCAAGACCAACGGCGCCGTGGCCCTGCGATGGCGGGTGTTCGACCGGGCCGGCAACTCGGGGAGCTATAGCCGCACCCTGATCGCCGACAACAAGACTCCCACCGTGAAGATCACCAGCGGACCCAAGAACGGTGCCAAGGTCAAGGGGACGGTGACCGTCAAGGTGTCCGCGAGCGATGCGAGCGGGATCAACAGAGTCGAGTTGCTGATCAACGGCAAGGTCGTGGCGAAGGACACCGCGGCGGCCTACTCCTTCAAGATCAAGGTGAGCAAGTACGGCAAGAAGATGAAGGTACAGGTCCGCGCGGTCGACAAGGTCGGCAACGCGGCGGCGAGCGCATCCCGCACCTGGAAGCGCTGACCGGACGCGGTCGGCCCAGCGGTCCGTGACCGCTGGGCCGATTCGCCGACCGGCCCAGGGCGCAGCGTGCGCGCCGGCGCGATCATAGCGACCGCCGTCAGGAGCTGCCGTCCGCCATCTCCCGGCGCAGCGCCGCGGCTGATTCCGGGTCGAGCTCGTCGAAGATCGCCAGGGCCAGTTCTCGTTCGGTCCGGGCGCCGGACGCGTCGCCTGCTTTCGCCAGCGTCGTGGCCAGGCGGGCCCGGGTGGCGGCCTCGCCCCCGCGGTCGGAGTCCTGCTGGTACGTGCTGACGGCCTCGCCGTACCAGCTGATCGCCGCCGGGTGCTGTCCCAGGTTGTCGCAGATGTAGCCGAGGCTGTCCAGCGTCCCGGCCAGCCCGGCCGAGTCGCCCAATTCTCGCTGTTGGGTCAGGGCCCGCGTGCAGATCGCGAGCGCCCGGTGGAAGTCGCCGGTCAGGGCCGCGTACCAGCCGGTGCCGCTGACTGCCCGGGCGGCGAAGCGGTGCTCGCCCGCCGCCGCGAACAGCTCCGCGGCCCGCTGGGCGTGCGGGATCGCCGCGGCCGGGTCGCCCTCCAGTTCCAGCAGCCAGGCCAGGGTGTTCTCGGCTTGTGCCTGGGCCACCCGATCGCCGGTCCCCGCCGCCAGCTGTGCGGAGCGTTCCAGCAGCTCGCGGCCGAGGCCGAAGCGGCGCAGCCGGATCGTCGCACCGGCGGCGCTGCGGTGGGCGAAGAGCTGCCACGACTCGTCACCCAGCCGCTCGGCGGCCGCCGCGGCAGTCGACTGAGTGTCGAACCACTCCTGCCAGCGGCCCTCGCGATCGAGAAAGTCGGCGAGGGTCCAGGCCAGCTGCCACGCGTACCGGTCATCGCCGGTGTCGGCGCTGTCCCGCACCGCCGTTACCAGGACGCGGCCCTCCGCGCGAAACCACGCGGTCGCGTCGCTCACGTCCGCCAGGACCACCCCGGCCGCCGGCGGCGGCAGCGGGATCGGCCGGCGGGCCGGGTGCAGCCGCATCGCCGCGGCGGCCGCGGTGTGCAGATAGTGGTCGCGCAACCGGGCCCGCTCGGCCTGGGTGTCGGTCGCGGCGGCGAGTTCTCCCGCGTACGCCCGCAGCAGATCGTGCAGCACGTAGCGGCCCGGGCCGGGCTCGTCCGCCAGGCTGACCCGGACCAGCTCGGTGACCAGCCGCCGGGTTTCGGCCGGCGGCTGACCGGCGAGGCTGGCCAGCGCCGCCAGGCCGATCTCGGGCCCCGGGTGCAGCGCGCACAGCCGGAAGATCCGGGCCGCGTCCGGTGACAACCGCAGGTACGACCACGACAGCACGGACCGGACGTCGACTGCCGGGTCTCCGGTGTCCAGCGTGGTCAAGCGGTCCTGCTCCAGCTCGTCGGCGAGCGCCGCCAGCGTCAGCGCCGGTTGCACCGCGAGGCGGGCCCCGACGACCGCGAGCGCCAGCGGCAGCCGGGCGCAGGCGGCGATGATCCGTGCGCTTGCCCGCGGTTCGGTCGTGATCCGGTCGGCGCCGACCCGGGCGGTCAGCAGCCACCGGGCTTCGTCGGCCGGCAGCAGGTCGAGGGGCACGGGATGGGCGCCGTCGGCCACGACCAGGCCGGTGAGCTGTGCGCGGCTGGTCACCAGGACCAGCGAGCCCGGGCCTCCCGGCAGCAGCGGCCGGACCTGCTCGGCGGTCGCCGCGTTGTCGAGAACCACCAGCATCCGGCGGCCCGCCAGCAGGCTGCGGTACAGGGCGGCCTGCGCGTCCAGGCCGGCCGGGATCCGGGCCGGTTCGGCACCCAGCGCGCCGAGGACCTCCCGGACCGCGTCGGCAGGCGGCACCGGGGCGGCGGTGGGGTCGAATCCACGCAGGTTCAGGTGCAGCTGACCGTCCGGGAAACGGTCCGTGAGGCGGTGCGCCCAGTGGATCGCCAGCGTCGTCTTGCCGACTCCGGCCGTACCGGAGATGGCCACCACGCCGTGGCCCGCGTGGCCGAGCCAGCGGTCCAGGCCGGCCAGGGTTTCGGCGCGGCCGGCGAAGGCCGGCAGCGCCGACGGGAGCTGGCGTGGTCCCGGTGGGGGCGCCAGGACCGCTCGGCGGCCCTCCTCGACCCGGTCCCGGGCGGTGGCGAGCCGGCCCTGCTCGGCCGGGGTGGCGCCGAGGAGCCGGATCAGCACGTCGAAGCGGTCGGTGGGCGGCAGCACCTGGCCGGACAGGTAGGCGCCGACGACGCCGTGTGACCAGCCGGTGGCGGCGGCCAGGTCGCGGTAGGTGGCCGGCGACCCGCCGTGGTGCCGGGCCTGACGGCGGCGCAGCTCCCGCAGCAGCCGGCCCAGCCCGTCGAGGGTGGTCACCGTCGTCGCCGTCTCGTCCATCGAGCGGCACAATACCGCCCGAGGCGCAGCCGGCCAGGAGTGGCGCGGCGGGTCAGTAGAGGAAGCGGGGACCGCAGCAGAGGACCAGCAGGAGTCCGAAGAGGATGATCGGGATCGCGATGACCGGGCTGTGCGGCACCGGCTTGCCCGGGCGCAGCGGGCGGCCGTATCGGGTGCCGGCCCCGGCCGGCGGCTCGGCCGGGTGGCGCGGCGCCGGCAGCCGCCTGATCTTGTCGACCTCGTTCGCGTTCGTCAGCAGAGCGATCATCGTGACCAGGGCCGGGATGCCCCACCAGCCGGCGGCCAGGGAGAACTTCTGCTGCTCGCGGAAGATCGTCAGCCCGCAGTCGCGGCAGAACCAGCCTGCCCGGGTCTGGCTGCTGAAGCCGATCAGGATGACGATCACCGCGCGAAAGGAGGCGAACGCGGCCGGTCCTCCTCCGCAGATTCCGCACAACGAGGCGGTCGGCAGGGATGCGGGTGCTGTCACGGTGTGTCCTCCGGGCGATCTCGTCGGGAGGTCATCGTGGCGGCCGGGACGACCGGACCGCCCGGCATCCCGGACGCGGTCGGACAGCGTCGGACAGGCGGCGGATCAGGGAAGCTGGGGCGCGCCCGCCGCGTCCAGCGGCCAGCCCGGGTTATGGGTGATCTCCCAGAGGTGGCCGTCCGGGTCCGTGAAGTAGCCGAGATAGCCGCCCCACTCCGCCGCCCCGCCCGCCTTCACCAGCGTGGCGCCCGCCTGGACCACCGTGCGCAGCGCCTCGTCCACGGCGGCCGGGCTCTCCACGTTGATCGCCAGCATCGTGCCGCGGAAGTCCGCGGCCGGGTTCGGCGGCGACACCCGCGTCGGCAGGCCCGCGTCGGCGGCCATGTCGTCGGTCGAGACCAGGGACAGCAGGCCACCGGTCGTGTGGAAGAAGCTGACCACCCCGGGCACCGAGGCCGGCGACAGCCGCCAGCCGAGCGACTCGTAGAACTCGGTCGAACGTGCCACGTCGGTCACGCCGAGGGTGGCCAGGCTGACTCGGGCGGGAACGGACATGACACGAATTCTGCCATTGACCCGATCTTGCCCGAGCCCGTACCCCTGGTCGGTGGTTAGAAGGTGTGCTCCTCGGCCGGGAACTCGCCGCCGCGGACCTCGTCCGCGAACTGCCGGGTCGCCTCGGTGAGAATGCCGGACAGATCGGCGTAGCGCTTCACGAAGCGCGGCGCCTTGCCCTCGCGCAGGCCGGCCATGTCCTGCCAGACCAGCACCTGCGCGTCTGTGTCCGGGCCCGCGCCGATGCCCACCGTCGGGATGGTGAGCTCCTTGGTGATCTGCTTCGCCACCTCGCCGGGCACCATCTCCAGCACCACCGCGAACGCGCCCGCCTCGGCCACCGCGCGGGCGTCGGCGATGACCTCCTCGGCGTCGCTGCCGCGGCCCTGCACCCGGTAGCCGCCGAGGGTGTGCTCGCTCTGCGGGGTGAACCCGACGTGTGCCATGACCGGGATGCCGGCGCCGGTGATCGCCCGGATCTGCTCGGCGACGCGGCGGCCGCCCTCGAGCTTGACGGCGTGTGCGCCGCCCTCCTTCATGAACCGGACGGCCGTGCGCAGCGCCTGGGTCGGGCCCTCCTCGTACGAGCCGAAGGGCAGGTCACCCACGACCAGGGCGGTCTTCGTGGCCCGGACCACCGCGCGCACCAGGGGGAGCAGCTCCTCCGCGGTGACCGGCAGGGTCGTCTCGTAGCCGAAGACGTTGTTGGCCGCGGAGTCGCCGATCAGCAGGACCGGGATGCCGGCCCGGTCGAAGATCGAGGCCGTGTACTGGTCGTAGGAGGTCAGCATCGCCCAGCGGTCGCCGCGCTCCTTGGCCGCGATCAGGTCGCGGGTGCGGACCCGGCGGGTGGCGGGGCCCCCGTACAGGGTGGGGATCTCAGACATCTTCGTCTCCTTCCCTCGAGGCCGCGGTGCGCGGTCCCCGGGTGTCTTCGAATCGTCGCACCCGGGGCGTGGTGCCGGTCAGGGTTGAGTGGAACCGGTCACACCCCCTCGCGGAAGCGATTCGTGATGGGCAGGCGGCGGTCCCGGCCGAAGGCCTTGATGGAGATCTTGGTGCCCGGCGCGGACTGCCGGCGCTTGTACTCGGCCAGGTCGACCATCCGCAGCACCCTGTCCACCAGCGCGACGTCGTGACCGGCCGCGATGAGATCCTCGCGGCCCTGGTCGCCGTCGATGTAGCCGGCCAGGATCGCGTCCAGCACCTCGTAGTCGGGCAGCGAGTCGCTGTCGACCTGGCCCGGCCGCAGCTCCGCGCTCGGCGGCTTGACGATCGAGTTCTCCGGGATCGGCGGCTCGCCGCCGCGCCGGGCCGCGTCCTGGTTACGCCACTTCGCCAGCCGCCAGACCATCGTCTTCGGCACGTCCTTGAGCGGGTTGAAGCCGCCGACCGAGTCGCCGTACAGGGTCGAATAGCCGACCGCCAGCTCGCTCTTGTTACCGGTGGTCAGCACCAGGTGACCCTCCTGGTTCGACAGCGCCATCAGGATGACGCCGCGGACCCTCGCCTGCAGGTTTTCCACCGCCAGGCCGGAGAGCGACATGTTCGCCAGGAAGGCGTCGACCATCGGCTGGATCGGCTCGCTGCGGTAGTCCAGGCCGGTGCGCTTGGCCAGGTCGGCGGCGTCGTCGCGGGAGTGCGTGGAGGAATAGCCGCTGGGCATCGAGACAGCCACCACCCGCTGCGGGCCGAGCGCGTCGACGGCGATCGCGGCGACCACGGCCGAGTCGATGCCGCCGGACAGGCCGAGCACGACCGAGCGGAAGCCGTTCTTCTCCACGTAGTCGTGCAGGCCGAGGGTGAGGGCCGACCAGATCTCGGCCTCGTCGGTGACCCGCTCGGCGATGCCGCCGACCGCCGGGCCGTCGGTGAGCGGGCGCGGCGCGGCGCCGACGACGAACCGTTCGATCGCCATCTCCTCGTCGCGGCGCTGCTCGACCCGCGGCGACTCGCCGGCCGCGCCGACCGGCCCGGCCGGGTTGGCGGTGGCGTCCGCCGCCGGCAGGTCCAGGTCGTGGACCAGCAGCTCGGCGGTGAACTGGCCGGCCCGGGTGAGCAGCTCGCCGGCGGCGGTCACGATCATGGAGTCGCCGTCGAAGACCAGCTCGTCCTGGCCGCCGACGGTGTTCACGTACGCGATCGTCGCGCCCGCCTCGGCCGCCCGGCGCTTGACCAGCGACAGCCGGATGTCGTCCTTGTTCAGCTCGTACGGTGAGGCGTTGATGTTGACGACCAGCCCGACCCCGGCCCGCCGGGCGGCGGCGAACGGCCCGCCCGCCTGCCACAGGTCCTCGCAGACGGTGAGCGCCACGTCGACGCCGCCGAGGCGGACGACCGTCAGCGAGTCGCCCGGCTCGAAGTAGCGGTCCTCGTCGAAGACGCCGTAGTTGGGCAGGTGGTGCTTGAAGTAGGTGGCGGCGATCCCGCCGCCGAACAGCAGCGCGGACGCGTCGCGCCGGCCGCTGCCGGGCACGGCGTCGGAACTGGTCGGCGCGGGGCCGTCGGCGTCGACGTAACCGACCACCACGGCGAGGTCGCCCAGGCCGTCCGCGGCCAGGTCGGCGGCGAGGGTACGCAGGGCGGCCCGGGACGCGGCCACGAAGGAATTCCGGAAGACCAGGTCCTCGATCGGGTAGCCGGTGAGCATCATCTCGGGGAAGGCGACGAGGTGGGCCCCGGCGTCGGCGGCCGCACGCGACCAGTGCCGGACGGCGGCGGCGTTGCCGGGGATGTCCCCGACGGTGGAGTTCACCTGGGCGAGAGCGACGCGCAAGGAAGGCATGCCGTTATTCTTCCCCAGCGTCGGCCTCCCATGTCGGCGTCCCCTGCCGTACCGTCTGTGATCAACACAGGGCCCTACCCGGGGGCAGCCCCCGGGCCGTGGTCAGCGTAATCTCGGCGTAACGGGACCGGGAGAGACTGATCGCCGGGCAAGTACGAGGGGTTGACGTGGACCGACAGCAGGAGTTCGTGCTTCGTACGCTCGAAGAGCGCGACATCCGTTTTGTCCGGCTTTGGTTCACCGACGTGCTCGGCACCCTGAAAAGCGTGTCCGTGGCCCCCGCTGAGCTCGAGTCCGCCTTCGAGGAGGGCATGGGCATCGACGGCTCGGCCATCGAGGGCTTCGCCCGGGTCTCCGAGTCGGACATGGTCGCCATGCCCGACCCGACGACGTTCCAGGTCTTCCCGTTCGAGGGCGGCGTCAGCGGCGAGAGCGCCCGGATGTTCTGCGACATCCTGCTGCCCGACGGCAGCGCCGCCTGGGCCGACCCGCGGCACGTGCTGCGCCGGATGCTCGCCAAGGCGGCCGAGAAGGGCTTCACCTTCTACACCCACCCCGAGGTCGAGTTCTTCCTGGTCCAGGACGGCCCGCTGGACGGCTCGGTGCCGATCCCGGTCGACGGCGGCGGCTACTTCGACCACACCACGCACTCGGTCGCCCGCGACTTCCGCCGCCAGGCCGTGCTCGCGCTGGAGCGGATCGGCATCTCGGTCGAGTTCAGCCACCACGAGGTCGCCCCCGGCCAGCAGGAGATCGACCTGCGGTATGCGGACGCGCTGACCACCGCCGACAACATCATGACCTTCCGGCACGTGGTCAAGGAGGTCGCGCTCTCCCAGGGGGTGCGCGCGACGTTCATGCCCAAGCCATATACGGACCAGCCCGGCAGCGGCATGCACACGCATCTGTCGTTGTTCGAGGGCGAGCGCAACGCCTTCTACGACGGTGAGGATCCGCTCAAGCTGTCCAAGACGGCCCGCGCCTTCATCGCCGGCCTGCTGGTGCACGCCCGGGAATACACCGCGGTCACCAACCAGTGGGTCAACTCCTACAAGCGGCTGTTCCCGCTGCAGCTGCCCGACCGGATCACCGAATCGCCGGCGTTCGTGAGCTGGGGCGCCCTGAACCGTTCCGCGCTGGTCCGGGTCCCCGCCTTCGGCAAGCCGAATTCGGCCCGCGTCGAGGTCCGCTCGATCGACTCGGCGACCAACCCGTACCTGGCCTTCGCGGTCATGCTCGGTGCCGGTCTCAAGGGCATCGAGGAGGGCTATGAGCTGCCGCCGGGCGCCGAAGACGACGTCTGGTCGCTCTCGCCGGCCGAGCGCAAGGCGATGGGCTACGAGGCCCTGCCGGAAAACCTGGCCGAGGCGATCGACGTGATGGCCAAGTCGGAGCTGATCCCCGAGGTGCTCGGCGAGCACGTCTTCGACTTCTTCCTGCGCAACAAGCGGCAGGAATGGGAGCAATACCGCCGCGAGGTCACCCCGTACGAGCGCCAGCGGTATCTCGGTACGCTCTGATATCCACAATCGGCCCGGCGGGGGACCACCGGCGTGCACAGTTCCGATACGGTGCCCTCTGACGCCGTGACGAGGGAGAAGCCGTGCTGGAAGATCTGCTTGAGGGTGCCGGGCGCAGCATTGTGTTCGGCCTGGTCGGCATCGGGCTGATGGCAGTCGGCTTTCTGCTGATCGACCTGCTGACCCCGGGCAAGCTGCGAGACCTGATCTGGGTGGAAAAGAACCCGAACGCCGCCCTGCTGCTCGCGGCCAACCAGGTCGGCATCGCGCTGATCGTCTTCACGGCGATCTTCACGAGCTACAACGACTTCGTCGAGGGCCTGCTCTCCACGGTGATCTTCGGCCTGCTCGGCATCGCGGTGATGGCCGTGGCGTTCCTGGTGCTCGACTGGATGACCCCCGGCAAGCTCGGCGAGGTCATCTGCACCCCGGAGCGGCACCCCGGGGCCCTGGTCAGCGCGGCCTCGCACTTCGGCGCGGCGCTGATCGTCTGCGCCTGCATCGCCTGACCCCGCGCGGCGGGCTGGGGAGGGAGGCGTCTTGAGCGAATTCCAGGAGCTGGCGGGCCGAGTGGCGGCGCTGGAGGAACGTCTGGGCCAGGAGGCGGGTCTGCGGGCCAGCCAAGACCGTGACTTGTCGAGCATCGAGCGCACGGCGCGGGCGCAGCATCATCTCCTGCAGGCGCTGGCGCTGACGCAGTCGGAGCACAACGACAAGATCGACCGGTTGGATGATCGGCTCGCCCGGGTTGAGGCGAAGATCGATGGGCTCACCGACGGCGTGGCCCAGATCATCGAGCTGTTGGGCCGTCTGGACATGCCGGATAGCGGGGGGGCCTTCATGATCCCGGGGTTCGGCCGAAGTCGCTGATCGCGGTGCTGCCGCCGGCCCGCCGTACGCCCGGCAGGTCCTCGATGATCGCGGCCGCCGCCATGATCAGCGGGATCGCGGCGAGCTGGCCGACCGCCAGGACGTGCCCGAGCGGGATGGTGGCGAGCACCACCAGCGCGGCCACCGCGCGATGCGCCCAGCCCTGCAGGCCCAGCCGGAGCAGGAAGGCCGCGTGCCCCACCTGGTAGAGCGCGACCCCGCCGCCGACCGCGATCGCCTCGCCCCAGTGCAGCGGCTCGAAGGCGTGCCCGACGGTCTTCTTGATGCCGGCGGCGAGCACGACGATGCCGAGCACCATCACGTAGTGCGCGTAGCCCCAGCCGTCCACGGCGAGCCGTGCTCGCCGCCGCGGATCGGTCGTGCGGGCCAGGACGTGCTCGGAACGCTGGTCGTCGCCGGCGAAGTAGATCCACCACAGGTAGTAGGCGATGCACAGGCCGAGGACGGCCACCGGGATGGTGCCCTGGTCGAGGCGCACGTCGCGGAAGCCCAGCCCGATCGCGACGATCGACTCGCCGATCGCGACGATCATGACCAGGCCGTGCCGCTCCACGAAGTGCCCGGCCCGGATCTGGTGCAGCTCGAGGTTGTGCACGTGGCCGGCCGTGATCTGCACCAGCGGCGCGGCGATCCAGCACAGGTGGCGGTACGGCTCCGGCAGCAGGCCGCCCGCCAGCACCAGCACGGCAGCGAGGATGTTGAGCGGGGCGAGCTGCTTCGCCGCCTGCCGTGAGCCGGCGCCGGCATGCAGGAACAGCGCGGAGTGCACCAGGTTGACCACGAGATAGCTGACCCCGAAGAGCCAGCCGTACTCGCCGAAGGACTCCGGCACCGCGAGCGCCATCACCAGGAAGCCGGCCATCCCGGCCAGCAGCAGGGTGCGCCGGGTGGAGCTGTCCGGGGCGACGGCGTTGGTGAGCCAGGCGTAGCCCGAATACATCCACCAGATCACGAAGAGCATCAGCAGCACGTCGGCGAGTGCGGCCAGGGTGACGTCCTCGGCGAGCGTCCAGGTCAGCTGGGTGACCGTGAAGACGAAGACGAGGTCGAAGAAGAGTTCCAACGTCGACACCCGGATGCCGGATTCCGCCGGTGGGGCGGCTGCGGACTCAGTCATGGTCGCAGCCTAGGGCTCGGCGATGTGGCCTGACGACCGCCGCGGCCGGCCGGCCGCGGGCCGAATTCCGGTCGCCCGGACCGGCGCGGTCAGCGATGATGCCCGCGTGGATCTCACTCTGGAACCCGTGACCGCCGACAACTGGCGGGCCTGTGCCGCCCTCACCGTGCACCCCGGCCAGCGGGAATATGTCAACGCCGTGACCCACTATCTCTGCCTGTGCCATTACGGCGACGTCTGGCAGCCGCTCGCCGCGGTGCGGGACGGCGAGGTCGTCGGCTTCTGCATGTGGGGGATCGATGACGACCGCAGCCGGTGGATCGGCGGTGTCGTCGTGGACGCCGGCCGCCAGCGCACCGGGATCGGCCGCGCCCTGGTCCGGACCTTGATGGACCGGCTCGCGGCCGAGCCGGACTGCCCGAACGTCGCCCTCAGCTACCGCCCGGAGAACGAGGTCGCCCGCGCGCTCTACGCCTCCCTGGGCTTCGTCGAGACCGGGGAGACCGACGACGACGAGATCGTGGCCCGCTGGACGAAGCCGTAGCCACCGGCGCGACCAGAACGGGTGGGCCGCAGGCCGATGTCGGTGCCACCCGATAGCCTCGGAGCGTGGGTACAGCACTGGTAATCGAGAACGATCCGTCCGACGACCTCCGCAGGCTGGGTGAGTGGCTCACCGAGGCCGGCCTGGAGCTGACCGTCGTGCGGCCGCACGCGGGCGACCCGCTGCCCGAGACGCTGGAGGGGCACGTGGCCCTGATCGTCCTCGGCGGCGACCAGAGTGCCTATCCGAACGCCGCCGGCGATCCGGGCGCGCCCTGGTTCCCCGCCGTCGAGGGGCTGCTGCGCAAGGCGGTCCGCCACCACGTGCCCACGCTCGGGGTCTGCCTCGGCGGCCAGTTGTTGGCGACGGCGCACGGCGGCCTGGTCGAGCGCAGCACCTCCGGGCCGGAGATCGGGCCCGGCCTGGTCGGCCGGCGCGACGCGGCGGACGGCGACCCACTGTTCAAATACGTGCCGCTGCTGCCCGACGTGGTGCAGTGGCACAGCGACGAGATCACCGAGCTGCCCATCGGCGCCGTCCTGCTGGCCGCCTCGTCGCGCTATCCGCACCAGGCGTTCCGGCTCGGCGACCGGGCCTGGGCCCTGCAGTTCCACATCGAGTGCGACGCCGACATGATCGCCGACTGGACCCGGACGGACGTGGCCACGCTCGACGAGCTCGGTTACGACGCCGAGGCGGTGGTGGCGGCCACCGCCGAGATCCTCGCCGACGTCGAGGAGGTCTGGCAGCCGTTCGCGGCCCGGTTCGCCGCGCTCGCCCTCGGCACCCTGCCGGACGCCGACATCCCCCATCCCGGCACCATTCGCACCCTGCCCCTGCTGGGGCAGTAGGTGACCAGGCCCAGCCGGCTGGCCCGGTACGGCTTCGCCGACAACGGCGTCCGCGCGGCCGACCTGCTCGGCCCGAGCGGGCTGCGGCTGTGGGACGCCGAGTCGCAGTCCCCGGTCGACTCCGACGCGGGTGAGCTGATCAACGCGCTGTCCCGGGCCGCGGATCCGACGCTCGCGCTGCGCCAGCTGCACCGGATGATCGACGCGGTGGCCCGGGCGGCCCAGCGGGTGAACGGCGGCCCGGTGACCGGCCCCGGCGGGGAGATCACCGAAAGCCCGGCGGCCGACGCCGTCCTGCACGCGATCTACGCCGACGCCGGGCTGCGCCGCCGGCTGATCGCGGTGCTCGGCGCCTCGTCCGCGCTCGGTGATCACCTCGTCGCCAACCACGACCAGTGGCGCGTGCTCGCCACCGGCAAGACCGGGTTGCCGCCGAACGCCGAGGGTCACCTTGAGTTCGGTGACTCGACGGGTGAGGGCCCGCCGACCGTCCCGCTGCTGCGCACGGCATACCGGATCGCCCTGCTGCGCATCGTCGCCGCCGACCTGACCGGCGGCCGGGGCCTGGAGCCGACCATGGTCGCGCTGTCCCGCCTGGCCGACGAGACCCTCGCGGCGGCGTACGCGATCGCGGTCGCCGGGCTGCCCGGCGGCACCGGCCGGCCACGGCTCGCCGTGGTCGCGATGGGCAAGTGCGGCGGCAACGAGCTGAACTACGTGTCCGACGTGGATGTCATCTTCGTGGCCGCCGGCGACGAGGATCTCAGCGCCGGCACGATCGTCGCCGCCCGGCTCATCGAGGTGTGCGGGCAGGTCGCCTGGCCTGTCGACGCCGCGCTGCGCCCCGAGGGCAACCGTGGCCCGCTGGTCCGCACCCTGGCCAGCCACCAGGCGTATTACCGCCGCTGGGCCCGGACGTGGGAGTTCCAGGCGCTGCTCAAGGCCCGGCCGGCCGCCGGCGACCTGGAGCTGGCAGCCGAGTGGCTCGACGACCTGGCGCCGCTGATCTGGCACGCCGCCGAGCGGCCCGAGGCGGTCGCCGACGTCCGGGACATGCGCCGCAAGATCATCGACAACGTGCCGGCCCGCGAGGTCGAGCGGGAGATCAAGCGCGGCCCCGGCGGCCTGCGCGACATCGAGTTCGCGGTGCAGTTGCTGCAGCTCGTGCACGGCCGGATCGACGAGACGCTGCGCGAGCCGGGCACCCTGCCGGCGCTGCGCGCGCTGGTCGCGGGCGGCTATGTGGGCCGCGACGACGGCGAGACGCTGCTGCGCGGATACCGCTTCCTCCGCAGCGTCGAGCACCGGCTGCAGCTGCAGAATCTGCGGCGCACGCACACCGTGCCCGACGATCCGAAGGCCCTGCGCTGGCTCGCCGCGGCCCTCGGCTACAAGGCGGTGGCCGGGCGGGATGCCGTCCAGGAGTTCCGCTCCGACTGGGTCGGGCACGCGGCGCACGTCCGCCGCCTGCACGCCAAGCTGCTCTACCAGCCCCTGCTGGAGGCGGTCGCCCGGGTGCCGGCCGAGGCGCTGCGGATGACGCCCGAGTCGGCCGGGCGCCGGCTGGAGATCCTCGGTTTCGCCGACCCGGTCGCGGCGCTGCGCCACCTGCAGTCGCTCACCGGCGGGGTGAGCCGCACGGCGGCGATCCAGCGCACCCTGTTGCCGATGCTGCTGCAGGAGTTCGCGGACGCGCCCGAGCCCGACCGCGGCCTGCTCAACTACCGGCACGTCTCGGAGAAACTGGGCACCACCCCCTGGTATCTGCGCCTGCTGCGCGACGGCGGCCCGGTCGCCCGCCGGCTCGCCCGCGTGCTCAGCCTCTCCCGGTATGCGACCGACCTGCTGATCCGCGACCCGGAGGCGCTGCGGCTGCTCGCCGACGACGCCGAGCTGCAGCCGCGCCCCCGCGACGTGCTGCTCGACGGCTTCATCGCGGCCGCCGACCGGCATCTGCGCGACGACACCCCCGACGCCACCAAGGCCATCACCGCGGTCCGTGCCCTGCGCCGCCGCGAGCTGTTCCGGCTGGCCTGCGCCGACATCCTGAGCCGGGCCGAGGAGCTGGCCCCGGCGCACCCGCTCGACGTGCACGCCATCGGCATCGCGCTCTCCGACGTCACGGACGCGACCCTGGGCGCGGCGCTGCACGCCGCCCGGCGGGTGCATCCCGGCCCGGAGGGACTGCGCATCGCGGTGATCGGCATGGGCCGGCTCGGCGGATACGAGATGAGCTACCCCTCCGACGCCGACGTGCTGTTCGTCTACGCCCCGCCCGAGGGCATGTCCGACGGCGAGGCGAGTGCCTCGGCGCACGCCGTCGCCGAGGAGCTGCGCCGCACCCTCGCCGCGCCGGCGCCCGACCCGGCCCTCGGCGTCGATGCCGACCTGCGACCGGAGGGCCGCCAGGGCCCGCTGGTGCGCAGCCTGAACGCGTACGCGCAGTATTACGCCCGCTGGTCGAAGGTGTGGGAGTCGCAGGCGCTGCTGCGGGCCCGGTTCGTGGCCGGCGACGTGGGGCTGGGCCGCGAGTTCGAGCGGCTCGCCGACTCGATGCGCTATCCCGGCGGCGGCCTGACCCGCGAGCAGGTCATCGAGATCCGGCGGATCAAGGCGCGGGTGGAGACCGAGCGGCTGCCCCGCGGCGCCGATCCGAACACCCACGCCAAGCTGGGCCGCGGCGGGCTGGCCGACGTCGAATGGGCGGTGCAGCTGCTGCAGCTGCGCCACGCCTACGCGCTGCCGGAGCTGCGGATGACCCGCACCCTCGAGGCGCTGACGGCCGAGCTGAAGGCCAAGCTGGTCGACCGGGTCGACGCGGCGGCGATGACCGCGGGCTGGACGCTGGCCGCCCAGGTGCGCAACGCGCTGACCCTGGTCCGGGGCCGGCCGACCGACCAGCTGCCCCGGCACGGCGTCGAGCTGGCCGGGGTGGTGCAGCTGCTCGGCGGCGGCGACCCGGGCGAGTTCGTCGACCGCTATCTGCGCATCACCCGGCGGTCCCGGGCGGCGATGGAGCGCGTCCTCGATGCCTGAGCCGCACCGGCGCGGGCTCCCGAGGGTGCTGGCGCCGACGCTCGGCGTGTCCGTGCTGCTGTCGGTCGCGTTCCTGCTCGCGCCGGCCATGGGCACCGACCTCGCCGCGCAGCAGGCCCGGGCGGACTTCTTCGCCGAGCACGGCTGGGCGCCCGTCGACTTCGGCTGGTACGGCGGGGTCGGCCAGTTCGGATACAGCCTGCTGACCGCGCCGCTGGGGTCGGTGGTCGGGATGCGCGTCCTCGGTGCGGTGGCGGCGGTGGTCGCCTCGGTGGCCTTCGGCTGGCTGCTGTGGCGGACGGGCGCGCGGCGACCGCTGGCGGGCGGGCTGATCGGCGCCCTGGTCCTCGCGGCCAACCTGGCGAGCGGCCGGATCACGTTCGCCGTCGGCCTGGCCCTGGCCCTGGCCGCGCTGTGCGTAGCTGCCACGGAGCCGTCCGGGTCGGGGGCCGCGGGGCTGTCCGGGCCTGGATGGCGGTGGCTGCGGATCGCCGGTGTGTTCGTGCTGAGTGCCCTTGCCACCTGGGCCAGCCCGGTGGCGGGGCTCTTCGCCGGGCTGGCGGGCGCGGCACTCCTGCTCACCGGGCCGGTCCGGGCCGGGTTCCGGTCCTGGCGCCCGGACCCGTGGTGGCCGCAGGCGTTGAGCCTCTGCCTGGGCCCGGTGCTGGCGCTGGCACCCATGGCCCTGCTCTTCGGCAACGGCGGCCGTCAGCCGTTCACCGCCGAGTCCATGAAGATCCATATCGCGCTGGCGGTGCTGGTCGTGCTCGTCGTTCCGCCGCGGTGCCTCGCCGTGCGGATCGCCGGCGCGCTTACCGTCGTCCTGCTGCTCGGCGCCTTCTATCTGCCCAGCCCGATCGGTTCCAACGCGCTGCGGCTGCCGATGCTCTTCACGATCCCGGTGATCGCCGCCCTCGCCCAGCTCGGCCGCGCCCGCCTGGTGCTGCTGCTGGCGGCCGTCTTCTGGTGGCAGCCGTTCGTCGTCACCGGCGATCTGGGCCGGGCGGGTTCGCCCGAGTCCCGCCCCGGGTTCCATCAGCCCCTGGTGCGGGAGCTCGCCCGCCGGGCGCCGGGCCGGGTCGAGGTGGTGCCGCTGCGGGACCACTGGGAGTCGGTGTACGTCGCCGACCAGGTGCCCCTGGCCCGCGGCTGGGAGCGCCAGGTCGACACCGATCGCAACGCCCTCTTCTACCGCGACGCCCTGTCCCCGCAGGACTACGTCGCCTGGCTGCGCGCCAACGCCGTCTCCTACGTCGCGATCGCCCCGGCGGCGGTGCCCGACCGGTACGCCCGCGGCGAGTCCGCCCTGGTCCTGAACGGCGTGCCGGAGTTGCGGGAGGTGTGGCGGGACGACACCTGGCGCCTCTACGAGGTCACCGGGGCGCAGCCGCTGGTGTCGGCCCCCGCCCAGCTCGTGCGCAGCGACCGCGGCGGCGTCACCGTGCGCGTCCCGCTGGGCAGGGATGTGCTGGTCCGGGTGCACTGGTCGCGCTGGCTGAGCCTGGCCGGGCCCGCGGCGTGCCTGACCGCCGGGCCGGACGGCTGGACCGAGCTGCGGGTCACCACGCCGGGCGAATATCGGCTGACCAGTTCCCTGCGCCCCGGGCCGAAGTGCTGAGGGCCCGCAGGGGATGAGCCCCCGGCCCGGCCCGGCAGTCGAGGGGCCGCGTCGTCACAAGATTCGGCCTTCCGCGCCGCGGTGAGCAGGCGAGACGCTTCCCGGTACGCTGGCGCGCATGCCACGGTCACGAGGGGTCTCCACGAGGCCGGTGTCATGATCCAGGGGCTGCTGGCCCGCCCCGCGTTCCTGCGGTGGTTGGGCTTTTTCGGTGTTGTCTGCTGTGCCGTCGATGCTTTCCTCTACGGCGCCGCCCCGTACATCCGGCGCAACGTCAACGTGGTGAGCGTGCTGCGCGAGCCGGCCGGCCCGCTCATTCTGCTGTTGTGGGTCGTGGGGCTCGCGGCGCTGTGCACCGCCTGGTGGTACGGGCGCCGGCTGCGGATCTCCACCCGGTGGATCCTGGGGACGGCCGCGCTGTGGAGCGCGCCGATGCTGATCGTCCCCCCGCTGGCCAGCCGCGACATGTACGCGAATGCTTGCCAGGGCGCGCTGGTGCACGCCGGTCTCAACCCGTACCTGGTGGGTGTCTCCGCCCAGCCCTGCCCCTGGCTGGACTCCGTCTCGGTGGTCTGGCGTGACACGCCGACCCCGTACGGTCCGGTCTTCCTCGTCCTGGCGGGACTGGCCGCGGCGTTCGGTTCGCAGGCGGCCGCGATCGCGGGTTTCCGGCTGCTCGCCGTGCTGGGCGTCGTCGCGATCGCGGTCTGCCTGCCCGTGCTGGCTCGGCGGGTGGGCGCGCCCACCGACCGGGCGCTGTGGCTGGTGCTCTGCTGCCCGCTCGTCCCGGTGCACCTGATCGGCGGCGGGCACAACGACGCGCTGACCGTGGCGTTCATGGTCGCCGGCTTCGCGGTGCTCGCCGCACCGTCGAGAACGGTGCCCGCCGAACCGTCGAAAACGGTGCCTGCCGAACCGGCGATAACAGTGCCCGCCGAACCGTCGAAAACGGTGCCTGCCGAACCGGCGATAACAGTGCCCGCCGCACCGTCCAAGAAGGTGCTGGCCGCGCCGTCGAAGAGCTGGGCCGTGCTGGTCGCCGGGGGTGCCCTGCTCGGTCTCGCGGTCTCCATCAAGATCACTATCGGGGTCGTCCTGCCGTTCGCGGCGCTGCTGGCCGTCGGCGGGCTGCGCGCCGCCGGGTGGGGCGGGCTGCTGCGGCGCGGCGGGACGGTTGTCGGCGCCGCGCTCGCCGTCCTGGTGGCCGGCTCGTTCGCCTCCGGGCTGGGCCTGGGCTGGCTGACCGCGCTCTCCGGCGCGGGGGAGTCGGTGAACTGGTCGTCACCGCCGACCGCCGTCGGGCTGGCCGTGGAGGCGGCGGGCCGGTGGTTCGGCGCCGACCTGCGGGTGGTGCCCGTGGTCCGCGCGGTCGCGCTGGTGCTGCTGGCGGTGTCGCTGCTGGTCATCCTGTGGCGCTTCCGGGACCGGGATCCGCTGGTCGGCGCCGGGCTGGCGTTGCTGGCCGTGATCTTCTTCGCGCCGATCACCCAGCCCTGGTATCTGTTCTGGCCGCTGGTGCTGTTCGCGGTCGGCACCGCGCGCGCCCGGTGGCTGGCCGGGACGATCGTCTTCGCGATGGCCACGATCCTGCCCGAGGGGACCGGGGTGTTCCGGCCGCTCGGCGTGCCGATGTCGTTCGCGATGATCGTCCTCATCGGCTGGATCCTGCACCGCACCGTGACCTGGCTGCGCGGTGCGGAGTTGGTGACCCGCGAGCCCGCCGGTGCGGCCCGGTGAGGGTGGTCAGATGGGGTGGCCTGGCCGGAAGCATGCTGGTCGCGGCGGCTGCTTACCTCGGCGGTTCGCCGTTCGCCAGGGGGACCACGGTCACGCCGGGGACGATGCTCGCCGGGCGGCAGGGTGTGCTGCTGCCGCTGTGCTGGGTGCTCGGCCTGACGGCGCTGCTGTGTGCCTGGTGGTTCGGGCGGCATCGAGTGCCGTCGACCCGGTGGGCGTTGGTCACCGCCGGGCTGTGGGTGCTTCCGGTGCTGCCGATGCTTCCGCTGGGCAGTGAGGACGTCTACTCGTACGCCTGCCAGGGTTTTGTCCAGCATGCCGGCGGCGATCCCTATGCGGGCGGCGTCCAGAGTTTCGGCTGCCCGTGGCTCGGTTCCGTGTCGACGACCTGGCGCACCTCCCCGGCGCCGTACGGTCCGCTTTTCCTGCTGCTGGCGGGCTGGGCCGTGGCGCTCGGCCACTCGCTGCAAGGGGTGATCGCCGGACTGCGGATCATCGCCGTGGCCGGCCTCGCCCTGGTCGCGGCGGGCCTGCCCGTGCTGGCGCGCCGGGCCGGCATCGACCCGGCGCGGGCGGTGTGGACCGTGCTCGCCTGCCCGCTCGTGCTGATCCACCTGGTCTCCGGCGCCCACAACGACGCGCTGATGGTGGGCCTGCTCGTGGTCGGGCTGGCCCTGGTCGCGGGCCGTCCGCCCCAGCCAGGGCCGGACGGGTCGTCCCAGCCAGGGCCGGACGGGTTGTCCCCGGCGGTGCCGGTCGCGGCGCGGCTGTCGGCGGTGGTGCTGGCCGCGGCCGGCGTCGCGCTCGGCCTGGCAGTGGCGGTCAAGGCGACCGCGATCGTGGTGCTGCCGTTCGCCGTCCTCGCGGCTGTCCCGCCGCCCGCGCCGATCCGGGCGCTGTGGCGGCCTGCCGCCCTGATCGCGGCCGGGGCCGTCGGCGCCGCCGGCCTGGTGTCCCTGGCCTCCGGGCGTGGCCTCGGCTGGGTGACCGGCCTGCTGCGCAGCGGTGACACGGTGGCGTGGACCTCGCCGTCGACCGCCGTCGGACTCACCGTGGACCTCGTCGCCGGCACGGACGCCGTGGGGGTGACCCGCGTCCTCGGCGTGCTGCTGCTCGTGGTCGTGCTCCCGGTGCTGTGGTGGCGGGCCCGCGCCGGCGGCGCCCTGCCGGGCGCGGGACTGGCCCTGGGAGCGACGGTGCTCTGCGCTCCCGTGTTCCACCCCTGGTATGCGATCTGGCCGCTCGCCGTGCTGGCGGCGACCGGTCCGGAACGGCGGTGGGTGCTGGGCCTGTGCGCGCTCGCGGCCACCCTCACCCTGCCGGCCGGCTACAACTGGGCCCTGTTCACCCTCGTGCCCGGCGCCCTGGTCGTCACCGCCGCGCTGCTGGTGCTGGCCGTCCGTCAGGTCCGCCGGCTGCGGCACCGTAGGGTGTTCGCGTGACGCGCCGGGCCTGGACCATCGCCGCCCTCGCGGCCCTGCTGTCCGCCGTGGTGCTCTGGTGGACGGCCGATCTGCACGGCTTCTTCGACTCGAGGGTCTACTCCGGCGCCGTCCGGTACTGGTTCCGCGACGACGGCATGGTCTACGACTGGCTCCAGCCCGGCACCCCGTACGGCTTCACCTATCCGCCGTTCGCCGGGCTCGTCATGGTGCCGATGGCGTTTCTGCCGTTCTGGCTGGTCCTCGTGCTCGCCTGCGCGGCGACGGTCGCCAGCACCGCCCTGGTCACCTGGTGGCTGGCCGGGCCGATGATCCGGCGCTCGCGGTGGACGCCGCGGCTGGCCGGTGCCGTCGCCGTGGCGCTCGCCCTGTGCTTCGAGCCGGTCCGGGAGACGTTCGGCTTCGGGCAGGTCAACACCCTGCTGCTCGCGCTGGTCGCCGGGGATGTGCTCTTCGGGGTGGCGCGCGGCCGCAAGTGGGCCGGCATCGGCATCGGGCTGGCCACCGCGATCAAGCTGACCCCCGGCGTCTTCATCCTCTACCTGCTCGTCACCGGGCGCTGGCGGGCGGCCGGCACGTCGATCGCCGCGGCCACCGTCGCGACGCTGGTCGCCGCGGGCCTGTATCCGGACGAGTCCCGCGAGTTCTGGACCGCCGCGTTGTGGGACACCAACCGGGTCGGCAACCTCGAATACCTTTCCAACCAGTCGCTGCGCGGCATGCTCGCGCGGCTGCCGCTGGACACCGTCGAATCGAAGGTCTGGCTGGTCTGTGTGCTGGCCACCCTCGCCTTCTGGGTCTGGCGGGTGCGGGCCGCCGCGCGGTTGGCCGACCACCTGGGCGCGCTGGCCCTGACCGGCCTGCTCGGCTGCCTGATCAGCCCGGTCACCTGGGTGCACCACTGCGTGTGGCTGCTCCCGGCCATCGTCCGCTGCGTCGACGCCGGCCTGTCCGCCGACCGCGATCGCCGGCCGCTGTGGCTGGGCGCGGCCGTGTACGTGTTGCTGACCTCCCGGCTCACCTGGGCCTGGGAGCACGGGCCCCGGCCGCCGCTGGCGCTCATCGGCAGCAACCTCTACGTCTGGTGCGGCCTGGCGCTGCTGATCTGGATGCCGCTGGGCGTGCCCGACGGCCGGCCGCGGATCCCGGGCGGGCCGGCCGTGCCGGCTCAGGCTTCGCCGGACAGCCCGGTGGCCTCCGGCGCGGTCGCCATGGTGATCGAGCCGCCCGAGCGGTAGGCCTGCTCGTAGCACTCGTCGCCCAGGGCGGCGCGGGCCAGCCCCGCGATCCGGTCGGTGTCCGGCATCGACCGGTCCGGCGCGCCACGTACGGCGTCGGCGGCGCCGAGCAGCAGCGCGGCCCGGGCCGGCTCCCCGACGCGCATCGCATAGTCGGCCGCTCCGACCAGGACCTGCGCCATCACCGGCGAGTCCTGCGAACTCGCCGCCAGCTCCACCGCACCCTGGTGCAGCTCGCGCGCCGCGAGCAGGTTTCCGGCGGCACCCTCGATCAGCGCCTGGGTCGAGCGGGTCATCGCCCGGAACTGCGGCGCGTACCGGGAGCTGTCGATGAGCTGCGCGGCCCGGGCCATTCGCTCGCGGGCCTCCTCCAGCGCGCCCTCCTCGCGGGCCATCGTGGCGTAGCCGTACTCGACCGACGCCATGATCTCCGACAGCCCGATCTCCTCGGCCGCCTCCCGGGCCTGCTTGAGCAGCCGGCGCGCCTCGGCCCGGTCGCCGGCGAGCCAGAGCTGATGGGCCAGCTTCATCTCCAGCTGCGGCAGGTCCTCGCGGATGCCGACCTCGCGGACCAGGGCGATCGCCTCCCGCTGCCAGGTCACCGCGTCCTGGAAGTGGCCCTGGGCCGCGGCCATGTCGCCGAGCGCGCTGAGCGTGAAGCCGATGCCCCAGCGTTCGCCGGTGTCCCGGAACCCGTCGAGCGCCTCGCGCAGCTCGGCCCGGGCCACGTCGGCGCCCTGCCCGAAGTTGAGCCGCAGCTGCGCGACGATCAACTTGGCGATGGCCCGCAGCCACGGATCGGGGTCGGCGAAGAGCGGCTCGATCAGGTCGAAGCTGCGCAGCTGGCCGCCCTCATGGAAGATCGCCGAGAGCGGCTGCAACAGCCGCAGCACCGGATGCTTGGCGTCCGGGCCGGCGCCCTCCCGCTCGGCGGCCCGGAACCAGCCCTTGACCTCGTCGACCGGCGCGGCACCCTCAAGCCCGTTGAGCGCCGAGTACGCGTACGTCAGCGCCTTGTCCTCCGGGTCCGTCTTGCCGCCGAGCGTCAGCACCTCCCGGGCCAGCCCGCAGCCCTCGGCGCGGTGCCCGCGCAGCCACCAGTACCAGCCCAGCCGGGCCGTCAGCGCCGTCGCGGTCCGCGCGTCCCCGGCCCCGATCGCCGCCCGGATCGCCGCGTGCAGGTTGTCGTGCTCGATGCTGAGCCGGCGCAGCCAGGTCAGCTGATCGGCCCGGCGCAGCTCCGGCTCGGCGGTGTCGGCCAGCGCCAGCAGGTAGCGGGCGTGCGCGACCCGCAACCGCTCGGTCTCGCCGGCCTCGGCGAGGCGCTCCAGGCCGTACTCGCGGATGGTCTCCAGCATCCGGTAGCGGTCCCCGGCCAGCACCAGCAGCGACTTGTCGACCAGCGCGCCGAGCAGGTCGACGTCCGCGTCGCAGACCTGCTCCACCGCGGTCACGTCGGCACCGCCGTGGAACACGGCGAACCGCCGCCACAGCGCCCGCTCGGCGTCGTCGAGCAGGTCCCAGCTCCAGTCCACGACCGCCCGCAGCGTCTGGTGCCGGGGCAGGGCGGTGCGGCTGCCGTTGGTGAGCAGCCGGAACCGGTCGGCCAGGCGGCTCGCCAGCACCTCGACCGGCAGCGTGCGCAGGCGGGCGGCGGCCAGCTCGATGGCGAGCGGCATGCCGTCCAGCGCCCGGCAGATGCCCACGACCGGGCCGGTGGTCCGCGGATCGAGCGCGAAACCGGGCCGGACCGCGCTCGCGCGGTCCAGCAGCAGGCGTACGGCCGGATAGCTCGCCGCCTGCGCCTCCGTCGGCGGCAGCGCGAGCGGCTCGACCGGCCACAGCTGCTCGCCGGGAATGCCCAGCGGCTCGCGGCTGGTGGCGAGCAGCCGCAGCCCCGGCGCGCTCCGCAGCGCGGCGTCGGCGACCTCGGCCGCGGCGCCGATGAGATGCTCGCAGTTGTCGAGGATGAGCAGCAGCTCCTTGCCGGCGAGCGCGTCCGTCAGCCGGGTCAGCGGCGGCGCCGACTCGCCGGCCTGGCCGCCGCCGGGCCGGCTGATCACGAGCTGGCTGCGCAGCCCCAGCGCCGTCATGATCGCCTGCGGCACCTCGGCCGGATCGCTGATCGGCGCCAGCTCCACCCGCCACACGCCGTCCGGGTGGTGCGCCGTGAGGGTCTGCCCGGCCTCGACGGAGAGCCGGGTCTTGCCGCTGCCGCCGGGACCGGTCAGGGTGACCAGCCGGTGCCCGGCGACCAGCTCACGGACCACCCGCAGGTCGGCCTCGCGGCCGACGAAGCTGCTCACCCCGGCGGGCAGGTTGCCCCGGGCCCGCCGGTGCTGCCCGCGCAGCGTCTCCACGTGCAGGGCGGCGAGCTCGGCGGACGGGTCGGCACCCAGGGCGTCGGCCAGCTCGGCGCGGATCCGCTCGAAGACGGTCAGGGCCCGGCCGGGATGGCCGGCCGCGATCAGCGCGCGCATCAGCAGCGCCGCCAGCGGCTCGTGCAGCGGATGCCCCGCGACCAGGGCCTCCAGCTCGCCGACCAGGTCGGCGTCGCCGCCGGCCCGCAACCGGGCCTCGGCAACCTCCAGCCGGGCGGTCAACCACAGCTCATCCAGGCGTACGGCCTCCGCGCGCGCCACGTCGGGGAACTCCGTCGGGCCTCGCCACAGCGCCAGCGCCTCATCGGCGTGGCCCTGCGCGACCAGCCGGGCGAAGCGGTGCGCGTCCACCCGGTCCCGCTCCAGGTCGAGGCGATAGCCGGACGGGGTGACCGCGATGGCGAGCCCGGGCGCGGCGCGGCGCAGCCGGGAGACCAGCGCCTGCAGCGCGCCCGCGGCGCTGCCGGGCGGATCGGCACCCCAGACCCCGTCGACCAGCCGGTCCGTGGAGACGGCGCGGCCGGCGTCGAGGGCGAGCAGGATGAGCACGGTACGCAGGCGTGCGCCGGCGACCGGCACCGTCGTACCGGTGCCCGCTCGCAGCTCGACCGGACCGAGCACCGCGATATCCACGCTGTCGATTCTGCTCCCCGGCCGCGACCGGGTTTCCCGGCGTGGCCGGTTTCGGGCGCGGTAAGGGCTCCGGAGGCCTGCCCTTAGGGTGGGCGGATGCCTGCCACCCGCCGTAGCCCGACCCGACAGAGTGCGCCACGGCGGACGGGGGAGCCGCGCAAGCCCGTGGTGCCCGCTTCGCTTGCCGACGCCCAGCAGGATCTCGAACCGGAGGCGGCGCTGCACGCGCTCGGCTTCTCCGGTAGCGATCTGTCCGGCCGGGAGGCGGAGGCGGTGGAGCTCGCCCAGTGCCGGTTCCGCGGGGCGGACCTGTCCGGCTCGGTGCTGGCGCAGCTCACCATGACCGACTGCCTGGTGCAGACCTCGAACTGGGCGAACGTGCGCAGCGACGGCGGTGCCCTGCGCCGGGTGATCTTCGAGGAGTCGCGGATGACCGGCTTCGCCGTCACCGACGGCAAGCTCGGCGACGTCACCTTCGCCCAGTGCCGGCTCGACCTGTCCGGCTGGCGCTTCACCGGCTTCGACAACGTGCACTTCACCGGCTGCAACCTGACCGGGGCGGACTTCACGAACGCCGACCTGCGCGGCGCCCGGTTCACCGGCTGCGACCTGACCGGCGCCCAGTTCCACCACGCCACCATGGACGGCGCCCGGTTCCGGCGCTGCGAGCTGGACGGGATCGCCGGAATCACGAGCTGGCGCGGCGCGATCGTGCACCCGGACGACCTGCTGGCGCTGAGCTACACGCTGGCGGGCGGGCTCGGCATCAAGGTCGACCCGGAGGACTGACCCGGCGCCCGCTCGCTCTTTCGGCGCGGGCCGGCTTGCGCGTGCGGGCTATCTGGTGCGCGGGGGCAGGGCGACGACGATCGAGCCGGCCGCGCGGTCGTGCAGGCCGCGCCGGTCGCCGTCCATGATGACCGCCGGGACGAGGAGGGCCAGCAGGAGCCCGCGCAGCAGGCCCCGCGGGATGCCGATGGCGCCGCCGTCGACCGCGGACACCGCCCGGAGCCGGGCCAGCGACATGCCCAGCGTCTGTCCGAACAGTCCGATGAAGAGCGCGTTGAACAGAATGAGCACGACCACGGGCGGCCAGGCCACGACCCGCGGATCGGCGTAGAAGCTCGCGATGATCAGGCAGAGCGCCCAGTCGATGAGCAGCGCGGCGAAGCGGCGGCCGAAGTTCGCGGGCCGCAGCACCGTCAGATCGAGGGCTTCGGCCTTCTCTGGCGGGGTGGGGGAGCCGTTCGCGGGTGTCGCCACGGCCACGAGAGTAGTAGTGGGACCGCTGGGATGTTGCTGTGGGCGTACCGGTGACCGGATTTTGGCCCGCCGGGCCGCGACCGGCGGTAGGGTCCGGGGGGTTGTGGGTAAGCAGAGTTGTCGGCGAATCGTGGCGCCGTAACACGCCGGTAACAATAGGGATACGCCTGGGCAACCCCGGACCCATAGCGTCGCGACCAGCCTTGCTTCGTGGCGGCTCACGCCGCCCGGTTCCAAATCCTGTGCCAGGAGGACGTGTGTTCGCCAATCCCGAGGAACTCCTGCGATACCTCAAAGACGAGGACGTCAAGTTCGTCGACGTACGGTTCTGTGACCTTCCCGGCGTGATGCAGCACTTCAACATGCCGGTGGAGTCGTTCGACGACAGTGTGGTCACGGACGGTCTCGCCTTCGACGGATCCTCGATCCGCGGGTTCCAGGCCATCCACGAGTCCGACATGATGCTGCTGCCGGACGTCACGACGGCCTTCGTCGACCCGTTCCGGATCCAGAAGACGCTGGCCCTGAACTTCTTCATCCACGACCCGTTCACGCGGGAGGCCTACTCGCGCGACCCGCGCAACGTGGCGAAGAAGGCCGAGACCTACCTCGCGTCCAGCGGCATCGCGGACACGGCCTACTTCGGC
>NZ_QHHV01000529.1:0-1205 GCF_003947245.1 Actinoplanes sp. ATCC 53533
CGACGCCCGAGTCCGTCGGAGTTCGAGCGGGAGGCGGTAGACCGATGACGGCGAGAGAGTTCCACGTCCCTGCAAAGGTCGGTCGCCGCGCCATACTCATCCTGGCGCTGAGTTCACTGACCGCCGCAAGCGCTCACCCTGGCTCCGACGACCAGACGGTCACGCAACTGCTACCGGCCGAGCCGCCCGCGCCGCGCCGGTCGGTCGGGCTCAAGTCGGTCGCACACTGGACCAGCATCTTCATGCAGAGCTGGGACCATGAATACAAGAACAGCCTGCCGATGAGCCGGTCGGCGGACAGTTGGGACCACTACAACCTGTCCTACTCCGTCGATGCCTGCACCGCGATGTTCCGCGCCACGGACCAGCGGAGCTACCTCGACCGCGCCCTAGCATTCGTCGAGAACGTAGCCGACGCCGCCGTGCTGTCGTCCACGCTGCGCAGCAGCCAGTTTCGCGACGGCTACCGCGGCTGGGCGTCGTCAAGTTCCGGCGAGGGCGGCGACGAGATCCCCCTCTACGAGAGCTACTTCTGGCGTTACGGGACTGCGTTGCTGGTCGCCATGCGGGAGACACCGGCCGTCTACGGCAACCCGGTGTACCGCGCCCGCTACGACCGGCTGCTGCGTTTCGCCGAGGTCGACATCTTCCAGAAGTGGTACTCGCGCGGCGCCGGCGACAACATCTACCGCGAGCGGACGCACATGGCGGCGCACTGGGCGCTGATCACGTTGAACCTCTCGCGGATCACCGACGATCAGGTGCGCCGGGACCGCTGTCTCGAGGTGGTCCGTAACATCGACCTGCATCTGCCCGGCCTACAAGCGAGCCTCCGCGGACAGCTGCGCCGCAATCCGACGGAGCCCACCGCGTACTTCTGGAGCGACTTCTGGGGATCGGCACGGCGCCCCGGGCAGGACGTGAGCCACGCCAACGCGGTCATCGCGTACGTCGTCGAGGCACGCGACCGCGGCCAGCAATGGACCGACGCCGACATGGCGGCCTTCTCAGCGCTGCTAACGAAGGTGATCTGGCCAGGCGGGCAGACCTACCGCTCCTACGTTGACGGCACCGGCGCCGACAACGGGTGGTTCTCCGACGGCTTCGTGAACTGGGCCGCTACGACCCGGCGACCCAACTCCGGCTGGAGAGCCACCAGGTAGTCAACGACCAGTTGCCGCCAACATGGCGCTCAACGCCCGGAT
>NZ_QHHV01000530.1:0-1284 GCF_003947245.1 Actinoplanes sp. ATCC 53533
TGAGGTGGCGTGGACGCGTCGAGTAGCACAGCCTGCCGGTACGCCCGCGAATTACGCTGGGTGAGATCATCCATCCTGTTGGGTGATCTGTAGAGCATTTCCTGTGGGCAACGTCGTTGCACTTCAGAAGTGCTTGCATGCCAGCGGTCGAGAAGAAGATTCGCAGGAGGGGTGCTGTGCAGGACGCGCCGCCAGTCATCACGCTCATCAGTCACCGCAGGGGCGAGGGCGTAACGACGCTGGCCGTGAAACTGGCCGATCAACTGGCCCGGCGCGGCTTCAGGATTCTCGTTGTCAGTGCGGACGCCAAGGCGGATACGGCCGCGGAACTCGGCTACGAGTCGCCCGGGGCCATCGGGCCCTGGACGGCCTATCACGTGGCCGGCGCTGGCTTGGTGTCGCTCGCGGAGCTGCGGTTACCCGAGACTCCGCTGGCTGAGGTTGACGTTGCGTCGCTGCGAGACTCCCTGGCATTGATCCTGCAGTCAGACTTCGACGCCGTCATCGTTGAGGCGGCTGGCCACTACGTACAGGTTGCTGAGCCCGGTGAGGAATGGTTCGCGGAAGCCCTGGACATCGACGGAGAGGAAGGGTCGCGTAGCCGCCCCGAGTGGCAGCGCATCGCCGGCGCCGCCGCCGATCTGGTACTTACCTGCTGGAACCTGAGTTCTGTCGGGCACCTGGAAATGACCCAGGAGGTGGATCCGATCTTTGAAAGGTTGGAAGACCTGTTTCGCGAATACGAAACGGATGATCCAGCCCCCGATGAACAGGAGGATCCCCAGCGACACGACGACTGGTTCCGTGCCCGGTGTGCTCGGGCTGTTGTGTATGCGGTTGGCGAGGCGGAGCGGGAATGCCGTGCCGAGTACGGTGACATGGCCTGGGAGTGGTCCAGTGCCTGGTGGGCCCGCTACCAGGCAGGATTCGAGGACGACTCAGCGGAGTGCGCCCAGGAAGGCGACCTGAATCTGGTCAGGGTCGCCGCCTTCATGCGCCAATGGCACGACGGGGTCGCAGCGCCTTCGCAGGCTGCTGTCTTCATTGAGGGTGAACATAAGGATCAGTTCGAGGGCGCCGAGGGTGCTGACGCTGCGGCGAGCTGGTCGCGGGTCGCCGAGGAACTCGAAGGGCTGTCAGGGACCCGCACGTTCGGCGCGTTTGTTCCTTACCTGGCGCCTGGAAAGTTCTGGCGGCTGAATGCCGACCCAGGGCAGGCTCTTGTCAGCGTTGCCGATGACGCGTTGGAGCTTCTGGCGGCGTCGGGCAAGCCGATTCGGCCGC
>NZ_QHHV01000531.1:0-1175 GCF_003947245.1 Actinoplanes sp. ATCC 53533
GCGATCGAGCACGGCGTGCCAGTCGGCGTCATCGGCGATGACGATGTGGGCGGTGGCGGCTTCCATTCCGCTGGTGATGGTCCAGATGTGTAGGTCGTGGACCTCGGCGACGCCGGGGACCGCGGCCAGGTCGCGGATGGCGGCATCGACGTCGATGCCGGGTGGGGCGACCTCCATGATGATGCGCAGGGCTTGGCGCATGAGGGCCCAGGTGCGCGGGAGGATGAACAGGCCGATCGCGGCGGCGATGATGGCGTCGATGTACAGGAACCCGGTGAGCGTGATCACGACAGCGCCGACGATGACACCGATCGAGCCGAGCATGTCGGAGAGCACTTCCAGGTATGCGCCCTTGACGTTCAGGCTTTCCTTCGCACCGGCGGTCAGCAGCCGGAACGAGATGATATTGATGACCAACCCGACCGCCGCGATGATCAGCATAGACAGCCCCGCGACGGGTGACGGGTCACGGAACCGCTGCACCGCTTCGTAAAGGACGTAGAACGCGACCCCGAACAGCAGCAGCCCGTTGATCACAGCGGCGAGGACCTCGAGGCGGTAGGTACCGTAGGTGCGCTGCCCAGCGGCGGGCCGTTTCGCCAGGTAGATCGCAGCCAGGGCCAGTCCGAGCCCGAGGACGTCGGTGCCCATGTGGGCGGCGTCGCTGATCAGGGCCAGCGAGCCGGTGATCAGCCCGCCGACCAGTTCAACGACGGCGTACGTGGCGGTCAACGCGAACGCTATCGTCAGCGGTTTCTGGTGGCTGGCGCCGGCACTGCCGATCCGGGGTCCGTGCGCATGCCCGCCGGCCTCGGCGGCGTGGCCGTGAGCGCCGTGATCGTCACTGTCGTTGTGCGATGTCATGTCGAGTCTCCGGCTTGTAGTGGTGGCGCTGCGGGCACCGGGGCGGATGAGGGTCTGTTCGTGGTGGGCGACACGGCACTGTGCGGTTCCGCGCCTACGACCACGGCGGTCAGTCATGCGATCAAGTGGATGAGCAGGTATTCGACGTCGTCGGCGATGGCGTGCGGTCACGACGGCGGCGATGTCAGCGACGGCGATCTCGCACTCCGCGCGGCTTTGGCCGGCGATCCGGCGCAGCCGCACCTGGCCTACGCCGGAACACGTCAGAGTCGCACGCAGCGCCGCCTTGGACCTGGTCGAGAGGCGAGGCG
>NZ_QHHV01000532.1:0-1226 GCF_003947245.1 Actinoplanes sp. ATCC 53533
CCCGCATCGACGGCGGGGAACACGCCACCGAGGCGCTGAACCTTTTTTTTTGCTGACCCGCATGGTGATCGTGACCGGCAAGGATCTGCGCACGGACCTCACCGACGCCGACTTGACCGATGTCGATCTCACGGATGCCGTCTTCGATCAACCGACAGGATTGCCATGATCGGTACACCACCGAGAAGGAACCATCAACTCGACACACTGACTTCGGCATGCCCGTGCGTCAGCCGCTCGCCTCGCCGTGACACTGCGTAGCGCGCGGATCGCGGCAGATCAGTGCATCGAGGGTCTTACCGCTCGTCAGCAGACCTGCCCGGAAAGCCCGCGATACGACGACGGCAACACGCGCCAGTCGCGTGTGCCTTCGAACTGAACACTCGGCACCCCTGCTGCGGTAGCATCCCAGCGTGGTGGAGCCCGGACAAGCAGCACGCGGCGGCGCCGGTGCATACCGCGCTTTGAAGTTCGGTAAGCGGCTCTTTGATCAGCGAGGGTGGTTTAAATATCTACGCCACCGCTCTTTGTCGTACGCGTTGATGGGCGAGCGCGAAGAGCTTCTCGATCATAAGGCTGATCTCATTGCGGAGTCGTTTCAGGAGATTCTAGACCAGACGCCGATACCGATGGAACCGAAGCGTGGTTTCATCAACACGCTCAAAAGAAATTGGCGGGAGCGCGGATCGCAAGGCGTCCGCTTTCCAGAATACCGTGGCAATGCAAGGTCGACGTTCTACGAAGTCCTGCTTAGCCTCGATCCACCGACGCAGTCGGTGTCGATCGCCGTTGATCATTTCTGTGTGGGGTGATCCGGCGGGCGTGTGGGAGTCGCCGATCTCGTGATCGGCTTGCCCTGGACGCGTTTGTTCGGGTGGAGCAGGGTTGTGGCCTGTGGCCGGGCCGCCTGGATTCTGCGGGTTCCGGCTGGTCAGCCGGGGGTGGCCTGGACGGCGGTGAACAGGTTGTCGAACGCCGTCTGCCAGGGCCAGTGCTCGGGGAGGTGCAGGTGGATGGTGCGGGCCCGATGCGCGATCCGGGCGGCGACGTTGATGATCCGGGTACGAATCGTCGCTGGCCGGGCGCCGGCTTGAGGGCCGGCGGCGAGGTGCCCGGCGGTGCGGGTGAGGTTATGGGCGATTGCGGCGCAGGTCAGCCAGGCGTCGTTCGCGCTGAACCTCCTGGAGGGAAGATGCGCCAGGGGCCCGGCGATCAAATCGGCGTTG
>NZ_QHHV01000533.1:0-1108 GCF_003947245.1 Actinoplanes sp. ATCC 53533
GCATGTATCGCCGAGCACTTCCATGGCGATCAGGTCGTGCACCTGGCCAGCCATGCGCAGGCCGACCGGTACATCGACCGGCTCACCCGCCACACCGGCGGCGCACCGTGAACGACCTGTCTCGCCCCAGCGACGGCCGAGCCACCACGGCCGCCACGTTGCTGATCAAGGAGTTGGCGGCCACGCCTCCGGGGTGGCCTTCCCGTGCCGGCCGACGTCACCGAGGAGCGATACACCAGGGCAGCGCACCATCCCAGGACAGGAGCCCTGAATCTGCCGAGCGCCTACCGCTGAAGGAGAGATGACGTTGACTGATCCGCACCGGCTTGAGCCGGCCGGGCCGCCACCGCACCATCCGGTGGACGTCTTCCTGCTGTTCACCGACGCCGACCGGATCCTGCTGGCTCTGCGTGAGGGCACGGGATACCGCGACGGCTGGTGGAACGTCCCGTCCGGCAAGCTGGAGTATCACGAGGACGCCGTCTCCGGAGTCCGGCGGGAGTCCTTCGAGGAGATCGGCGTGCGGTTCACCGGCGATGAACCCCGCTTCGCCGGCGTCGTGCACCAACGCAACCCCGAAGGGCAAGGCCGGATCGCCCTGGTCTTCACGGCCGAGTTCGATGCCCGCCGCCACGGCGAACCGGTCAACCGCGAGCCGCACAAATGTGCCGAACTCCGCTGGTCGTCCATCAACGACCTGCCATCCAACACGGTGCCGTACACAGTCGCCAGCATCGACGTCTGGCGAAACAGCACCGGGCTGCAGATCAGCGGATGGCAGTAAACCGCCCTGCGCGTCCATTCGCCGGGCCAGAGCACGAACGGAGGCACCACACGTGACCGAACAGCGAACAGGGTGGAGCCGGTGGCCGGACGACTGGCCGGCGACCAAGGACGGGGCCGGCTGCGTCCTGTGCGCCTTCGTCGCCAACGAGGACCCGGCCTGGGGCGTACGCATCTACACCGGGCAGGTCGCCAACGCCTACCTGGCCACGATCGGGCAGATGCGCGGCTACTGCTGGGTGATCTGGCGCGACGGCCACGTCTGTGAACCCACCGACCTCGACCCCGCCGACGCCCAGCTGTTCTTCGCCGACATGCTCACCGT
>NZ_QHHV01000534.1:0-1079 GCF_003947245.1 Actinoplanes sp. ATCC 53533
GTGCTGCTGCGGTCGTATGGCGCCGAGGACGGCAGGATCGAGGCCAAGCGGGCCGAACGTAAGCTGCCCGAGAGCGTCGTCGACACCATGTCCGCCTTCGCCAATACTACTGGAGGCTTGATTCTCCTCGGCGTGGACGAGAACGCCGGCTTCGCTGTGACAGGTGTAGCGGACCCTGCGAAAGTGCTGGCCGATCTATGTTCCGTCGCGCGAGACAGACTCATACCTCCCTTGCAGCCCTCGGCCGGACTAAGCGTCATTGAAGGCAAGACCGTCGTTTGGGCTCAGATCAACGAGCTGCCACGAGCAGAAAAGCCTAGTTATGTGGCCAGCAGAGGACTTCACCGCGGCAGTTACCTACGCCTTGGCGACGGCGACCGGCGACTGACCAGCGAGGAGGTTCAGCAGCTGATCGCCGATCGAGGGCAGCCGCGATTCGATGTCGAAATCGTAGAATCAGCATCGGTCGAAGATCTAGACCAACACGGCCTGGCCGAATTACTGAGGCGCGTAAGGCAAAGCTCGCCACGCCCATTTTCCTCCGTGGATGACACCACCGCACTAAAGATGCTGAACGTTCTCCACACGACTCAAGACAACACGTTAAGGCCGACACTCGCAGGACTACTGGCGCTCGGCATTTATCCACAACAATTCTTCCCGCAACTCAATCTGACATTTGTCCACCATCCCACCAAAACGGGATCGGCTCAAGGGGCGACCCGCTTTCTCGACAATGTCCGCATCGAAGGCCCCATACCACTGATGGTGAAGGAATCTCTAGCCGTCATTCAGCGAAATATGAGCCGTCGCGCCGAAATAGTTGGGCACGGCCGCAAGGATGTCTGGGAGTACCCACCCGAAGCCTTGCGTGAGGCGATTGTCAATGCGCTCGTACATCGAGATTTCAGCCCAGGAACTCGCGGTATGCAGGTACAGATCGAGATGTATCCGGACCGACTTACCATCCTCAACCCGGGCGGCCTGTTCGGTGCGGTCGACATCGCCAACCTAGGCGAGGGGGCGTCGTCGTCAAGAAACTCGGTACTGCTGAAGATTCTGGAAGACGTCGTGATCCC
>NZ_QHHV01000535.1:0-1086 GCF_003947245.1 Actinoplanes sp. ATCC 53533
CAAGGCCACCGCGACCCTGGTCTACAAGGGCAAGACGGTCAAGACGAAGAAGGACCGGGGCTGGGAGCCCGAGATGACGGTCCTCGACTACAAGGTGAAGAAGGCCGGCTGGTACACGCTGACCAACACGGCCACGCGGTACTACCCGGAGATCAAGTATCCGGCCGGCATGCTGTCCACCAAGAGCGTGGTCAGCTACCGCTTCTACACCAAGCCCAACAGCAACGCGCTGGCCGAGGTCAACTCGGTGACGATGGTCCCGGCCGGGCTGAACAACTGGAACAAGGCCAAGGGCGGCAGCACGACCAACGTGGCGCTGAAGCTGAACCGCTACAGCCAGGACCCGGACGCCAAGCGCGGTAAGAACCCGAAGTTCAAGTCGCTCGGCGTCAAGATGTCCGCGGACGGCGGCAAGACGTGGCGCACGGTGAAGGTCAAGAAGGTCAAGGGCGTGTGGACCGCGGTTGTGCCCAACCCGGCATCGGGCGCGGTATCGCTGCGGGCCAGGGCCACGTACAAGAGCGGCGGCTTCACCGACGTGACGATCTATCGCGCGTACGGCATCGCCTGAGAGCACCACTGAAGCTGGGCATCCCGGAAGGGGTGCCCAGCTTTCGTTCCGGCGCCACTTGACCGGCCGGCCCAGGACCGGCCCGGAACACCCGGGCTAAGCACGTAGGCAGAATTCCGGTACGTAACTGGTGACGGGCGGTACGCGGACACGCTCAGCAAGAGGGACATAACAACGTAAAGACCCCGCCGCGGGTTCGGATCAGGTTTCCACACAAGAGCCTGAACCCCGACGAGGTCACCGTCAGTATGCGCCCCGCGCACGTCTACGCCAGCATGTCCGCGCAGCAACACACCGAACTGATTACCGCCCTGCACGGGCCTTGGCGTAACGCCACCCGGATCATGATGGTGGTGCTATCAGCGGCCGGCTGGTCCGCGAGCGAGATCGCCGATCTGCTGCACTACGACCCGAAAACCGTTCGCGCCTGGATCGCCCGCCACCACGCCGAGGGCCTCGCCGGGCTACCCGACCGGCCCCGATCAGGACGGCCCCGCAAGGGCAGCCCCCGCCTC
>NZ_QHHV01000536.1:0-1056 GCF_003947245.1 Actinoplanes sp. ATCC 53533
CTGCTCGGTCTGCTGCAGTTCGTCTCGACGTTCCTGATCGCCTGGTACTACTCCCGGTTCGCGGCCAAGCAGATCGACCCGATCGCCGACAAGATCCGTGACGAACTGACGGCCGGTGCCGCTGCCCGCGGCGCCGCGGCCCGAACCGACGAAGCCACCGAGACGGGTCCGGAGGTAGCCAAGTAATGGAACCGCACCTTTACCTCGCGGCCGACGCCGACGGCGCATCGAGCCGCTCGCTGACCATCACGCTGTTCCTCGTCTTCGTCGCGATCACCCTGGGCATCACCATCTGGGCGAGCCGGCAGACCAAGACGGCGACCGACTACTACGCCGGTGGCCGGTCCTTCTCCGGCTTCCAGAACGGCATGGCGATCGGCGGCGACTACATGTCGGCGGCCTCGTTCCTGGGCATCGCCGGCCTCATCGCCCTGTACGGCTACGACGGCTTCCTGTACTCGATCGGCTTCCTGGTCGCCTGGCTGGTCGCGCTGCTGCTGGTGGCCGAGTTCCTGCGCAACTCGGGCCGGTACACGATGGCCGACGTGCTCGCGTTCCGGATGCGTCAGCGCCCGGTCCGCACCGCGGCGTCCGTCTCCACCATCGTGGTGTCGATCTTCTACCTGATCGCCCAGATGGTCGGCGCGGGCGCGCTGGTCAGCCTGCTGCTCGGGATCAGGCCCGGCACCACGTTCCTGGGCATGGACGCCGACACCGCCAAGATCGCGACGATCATCCTGGTCGGCGCCCTGATGATCGTGTACGTCGTGGTCGGCGGCATGAAGGGCACCACCTACGTCCAGATCGTCAAGGCCTTCATGCTGATGACCGGCGCCCTGGTGATGACCCTGCTGGTGCTGGCGACCTACAAGTTCAACCTGTCGACGCTGCTCGGTGACGCGGCCGAACAGTCCGGCAAGGGTGCGGCGTTCCTGGAGCCCGGTCTGCGGTACGGCGTGGAGACCGCTGGCGACGCGGCGAAGACCTTCTACAGCAAGATGGACCTGCTCTCGCTCGGCATCGCCCTGGTGCTCGGCACGGCGGGCCTGCCGCACA
>NZ_QHHV01000537.1:0-1028 GCF_003947245.1 Actinoplanes sp. ATCC 53533
CCGGGTGGCGAGGTCGTCGCGGTTCAGCCGGGCGGCGGCGTAGGCGGTGAGGCGCGCGTGGCCCTGGCGCAGGATCAGGTTGCCGAAGTACGCACCGCACTCGGCCGTCTGCTCTTCCCTGGTTCCGTTGAAGAGGCGGCAGTACTGCAGCCAGGCAGCCTCGAACGCGGGCAGGTCGACCAGATCGATGACCTCGGCGCAGACCTCGACCTGGCCGAACATCGCGCTGAGGTGGGAGACGTTGACGGTCTTGCCGGCGACCGGCGCGAACCGGCCGGTGTCGAGGTCGTACAGCCCGCTGCCGGTGACGAAGCCGTTCGGCATGGCGGCGATGGTCTCCATCGTGCCGATCAGCTTCGACCTCGCGAGGTCTGCCTTCGGGCCACGGCGTTCCCATTCGGTGAGCCATGCGGCGGCCAGGCCGCTCCAGTCGGTGCCGAGGCCGATCGACAGCGCGTGCGGGTCGGGCGTGTACGGCTCGGTGCGAATCTTGCGGATCGGGTCCAGCACCAGGAAGGTGCGATCCGAGTCGACGAGCTCCGACAGCAGATCGCCGGTCCGTTCGTCACCGGTCAGGTAGTAGTAGATCCGCCGGTAGACAGCCGTGCTGATGCGTTGCTGTTTGGCGCTGTCGGCCCAGTGCTGCACGCCATGACGGGTGCCGAGCCCGGCCCACTTGCCGAGGTGATAGACGTCCACCTCGCCGGTGTGCCTGGTCATCGCCTCGGCGAAGCGGAAGATGTCGGCGCGACCGGAGCGGAGGAAGGCGTACCACAGCCACAGGTCCGGCGAGAGCTCCGAGTTGTCCCAGGCGTAGCCACCCACGTCGTACCGCCACACGAGGCGGTCCTCGTCGAAGGTGTGCATGATGTCGCCGTAGTCCCAGAATCCGTACCAGTGCCGCTGTTCCACCTGGCGCTGGTAGTACCCGAACAGGAAGTCCAGGTGGTCCTCGATCGCGGCCTTGGCCGGCTGCGACCGGTCGACGGGCGAGAACAGTCCGCCGAAGACCTTGCTGGCGACCAGGT
>NZ_QHHV01000538.1:0-1173 GCF_003947245.1 Actinoplanes sp. ATCC 53533
CACAAGTGACGCAGACAGTTGCATCAGCAGCTCAGCCGCATCAGCAGCACCGGTCCTCGGAAGGACGCATCTTGGCAGCTTCCCGCCCTGCGAAGACCAGTCGTACGTCGAGCGCTTACGCTCCCCGCCGTATCTCGTTCGGCAGGATCACCGAGCAACTCGAGGTCCCCAACCTCCTCGCCCTCCAGACGGAGTCCTTCGACTGGTTGGTCGGGAACGAGGCTTGGCAGACGCGCTCTACGGACGATCCACATGCCCACTCGGGCCTCGCAGAGATCCTCGAAGAGATCAGTCCCATTGAGGACTTCTCCGGCACCATGTCGCTGTCCTTCTCAGCGCCGCGCTTCGACGAGGTCAAAGCCTCGATCGAGGAGTGCAAGGAGAAGGACCTGACCTACTGCGCACCGCTGTTCGTGACCGCGGAGTTCACCAACAACACCACTGGCGAGATCAAGAGCCAGACCGTGTTCATGGGTGACTTCCCGATGATGACCCCCAAGGGGACGTTCGTCATCAACGGCACCGAGCGCGTCGTGGTGAGTCAGCTCGTCCGCTCGCCGGGCGTGTACTTCACCAAGGAGCCGGACAAGACCTCCGACCGCGACCTCTCCAGTGTCAAGGTCATCCCGAGCCGGGGCGCCTGGCTCGAGTTCGACATCGACAAGCGCGACACCGTCGGTGTCCGCATCGACCGCAAGCGCCGGCAGGCCGTCACCGTCCTGCTGAAGGCGATCGGTTGGTCGGCGGACCAGATCCGGGAGCGGTTCGGCTGGTCCGAGCTGCTCATGACGACGCTCGAGAAGGACCACATCGGCGGGCAGGACGAGGCCCTGCTCGACATCTACCGCAAGCTCCGCCCTGGCGAGCCGCCGACGCGCGAAAACGCGCAGACCCTGCTCGACAACCTCTTCTTCAACCCGAAGAGGTACGACGTCGCCAAGGTCGGCCGTTACAAGTTCAACAAGAAGCTCGACATCGACGTCCCGATCGTCCGGGGCACGTTGACCGAGGAAGACGTCGTCAAGACCGTGGACTACCTCTGCCGGCTGCACGCCGGTGAGGAGGGCTACGAGGCCGACGACATCGACCACTTCGGCAACCGGCGCCTGCGCACCGTGGGCGAGCTCATCCAGAACCAGGTCCGCGTGGGCCTGTCCCGGATGGAGCGCGTCG
>NZ_QHHV01000053.1:0-29303 GCF_003947245.1 Actinoplanes sp. ATCC 53533
TTCGAGCGTCTCGCTGTCAGCGACCAGGTTCGCGCCCGACGGGCGGCGCTGGGTCACCCTGACTGTTGACACCACTTGGGGCGAATACTTCGAGGTGCATGAGGATACCGAGGGCTTGGCGGATGCAGTACTGGAGCTGTGTCGCATGTCCGGGTTTCCGGCGCCTGACGCGAGGACGTTGACCGCGTCTGGGCAGGTGATCTGGAAAAGGCCCGGGCCCTCTTGAACATGTGCGCGCTTCTGCCGCGATGATGTGTGCCGCCCAGAACTCTCCGCTGCCGGCCGCAGGGGCGCGACCACGCAGGAGTGAAAGATCGACGGCGGCCGGTACGCTCACGGGCCATGGATCAGCCCACCGCAACAATCATCGCGTCGCTCGGGTCGACCGTCGTTGGCGTAGTGGCGCTGGCCTCAGCCGCCTGGCAGAGCAGCAGAACGATGCAGCACCAGCGGCAGATGGCATCCGACCAGCGTATTGCCGAGCGGCGGGCTGAGCTTTACGTGGAGCTGCTCGAACTCACGTTGTATACGGCCAGCGACATCGAAGTGGGCAAGCCCGGCGTCGGGAAGAACCTCGAATCGATCTTCGAGAACATGCCGGACGACCACCTCGACGTGAAGCTACGGAAGATTGCACCTCGTGTCCATGCCTTCGCCAGTAACGACGTCATGGCGATGTTCGACGCCATGCTCAACACAAGCGAACGGCCGACGCCTGACGCAGACGCACGATACAACCGTGAAGAGCGGCTCGGCATCCAGCTCGACAGCCTGCTGTTCCACATTCGTACTGAACTTCAGCCGGACACCATGCCCAAGCCGGCGAAAGGCGGCCGCCCGCGGCTGCGTCTCTTCCGCCGCCGTCGCGCGCTGGGCAGGTAGAAGCACTGCATTAATTAATCATGAATATACTGCTTGACCTACGGAAAACTCTGCTGGCGCCCCCGCAGCGAAACAGTTCCGAAAGCACTCTCGATTGCAAGATCTAGTGCAATATCATGCCGCCAACAAAGCGCGGGCTAGTACGGCAGCCGCCATTAGCAGTCTGACCTGCTGGGATATGGTGGGGGTGGTGTCCAACATGGACGCAGCCGCCTGTTGATCATGTGTTTGTGAGGACAACAAGATCGAAGGCGGCTGCTGCTGCCAGGATAGAGGCTGTCCGGACGGCCCGGACCGCGGGTGAGTTGCTGGAGCGGCTGCGGTCGTGTTTCGTGCGTACGCAGACCTGGCAGCACGCGGGCCGGTACGTATCGGCGCTGGTCAGCGAGATCCCGAAGCGCAACGGGTGGACGATCGCGCAGCAGGCCGGGGACCGGACGCCGGATCGCACCCAGAGGCTGCTGAACCGGGCGGTGTGGGACGGGCAGGCGGCGATGAGTCAGGTGCGCCGGTTCGTCGTGACAGGCCTGGACGCCGTAGCCGGGCGCCGGGCGCGGCGGGGGTTGCGGATCGCCGCGCTGGACGAGACCGGCCAGGCCAAGCAGGGCACGGCGACGTGCGGGGTGAAACGGCAGTACATGGGCTGCGCCGGCCGGCTCGCGAACGGGATCAACACGGTGCACCTGGCGTATGTGCGCGAACGTGTCGGACATGCGCTGATCGGGGCCCGGCAATGGATCCCGGCCGAGCACCTCGCCGATCCGGACACCGCTGCGGGGATGGGCATCGCGGACGGGCTGGCATTCCGGACCAAAGGCCAGCTGGCCATCGACATCTGCGCCGACGCATACGCTGACGGCGTCGCGTTCGATTTCGCCTGCGGCGACGAGGTCTACGGCAACTGCACCCAGCTACGGGAGTTCTTCGAAGAGCAGCAGCAGGCCTACGTGCTCCGCATCGCCTCGACCTTCATGCTCACCCTGAACCCGGAAACCCGCATGACCTGCACCCAGGCCGTCGCCCTGCTCGCCACCGACAAACGCCGGTGGCAGATCCGCTCGGCCGGCGCCGGTTCGAAGGGAAAACGCTGGTATGCGTGGGCCTGGATCGCGACCGTCTCACCCCGGCACTACCTGCTGATACGCCGTCACCTCACCAGCGGCGACCTGGCCTTTCACTACTGCTACGTGCCGCAAGGCCAACCGCTGACCCTGGCCAGACTCGTGCGGGCCGCCGGGCTGCGCTGGCCGGTCGAGGAAACGTTCGAGTTCAGCAAGGACTCCTTCGGCCTCGATCAATGCCAAGCCCGGCTACACACCGCGATCATCCGGCACACCGTGCTGGTCATGACCGCCCTGGCCATCTGCGCGATCGCCGCCGCCCGCCTCAAGACCCGCACCGACACCCAAGCCCCACCACCGAACACACCCGATCAGCGGCCACCGTCCGAGCCCGGCATGATCCCGCTGACCATCCCCGAGACCGCACGCCTGCTCGCCACAACCTGGCACCAGCCGAAACCCACCGACCACGACACCCACTGGCGCAACTGGCGACGCCGCCACCAAGCCCGAGCACGCTGGTTCCACCAACGCACCAGACTCAACCGGGAGTATTCCCTGGCCAACTAGCAAATGGCGGCTGCCGTACTAGCCGGTATGGCTCAGCGGTCCTCCACGATGAAACAGGCTCGTTCGTAGAGCTCGTCGAACGTGATGACCTCGACGCCCTGGATGGACCGTCTGTACTGCTCAAAAGAAGTGATCTTTTCCGGGTTCGTCGAGCCGCGTACGGAGAACTCGGTCAGGCTTCCGATCACTAGCACCTGTCGTGGGCGGATGGTGGAGATCTCGATGTCGGTTGGGGTGCCGTCGTCCTCGTAGAGCTTGTGTAGTTCGCCGGTGACCAGGCGTAGGGCTTTATGGGCGGTCTTCTGCACCTGCGCCACTGCGCCGACGACTTCCCTGGAGACCTGAAAGACGTCTGGAATCCGGTATTGCGTGGCGGCCAGCAGGGGCGTCTTATGGGTCTTGATTTCGCATAGCAGGAGACTGCTGATGAATCCCTTGGAGCGCATGACGGCGTCGCTGCGCTTTCCCGCCCCGGTGAAGATGTTGGCACCGGTAGTGATGCGTTCCAGCTTTCCGTCGTCCAATGGTTCGCTGGCCACTAAGTTGAGTCCGTACCCGAAGATCCAGGGATTCTCTTCGAAGAGGCTTTGCCAGACCGCCTCAGGCCCTGCAGCTTGCTGGCGTTCCTGCTCAAAGTATTCCGGATCAGTCAGGAGTTGTCGGAATCGATCGAGTTGCGCCTTGCGGTTGCTGATCAGCCTGATGTCCTTCTCCGTGAGGGCGCCGCCGACGGCGGTCCTGACGGCTTCGAGGAGCATCGTGCGGTCTTGGCCGGCTAGGAGCCGGGCCAGCTCGGCTTCGTCGCCGACGACCAGCCGCAAGCTGTTCTCAGGGAGGTCTAGTCCCACGCAGCTTTGGAGGAAGCTGATGACCTTCCAAAAGTTGTCGTGGACATCGCTGATGTCGACGAGTGCCTTGACGATCTGAGGCACTTCGGTGCCGGGAATTGCTTCCGTGGCCGCCGTCTTCGCGATCTTGGCCTTGTCTTTCTTCCACAGTTTGATCCGCGGCGAAAGGATGCCGTCCTTGTTGATGAGGGCGACATGGAGCAGCGTTGCGACCTGTGGACGGTTGTCGAGGCGGAACTCCGTGATCAGCTGACCTCTGCGTGTGTCGTAGAAGTAAGGAAACCCTTGACCGCGAATTTCGAGATCCGAGAGGTCCTGCGCTGTGACGTCGAACTCTGTGGACGGGTTGCCGAGATGGAGGCGTTGCAGGATCGGGATATCGGGTTCCGCCGTCTGGTTCCTCCAGTCCGGTGGGACGGCTGGCAGCGGCCCTATGTCACCCTCGATGGCAAGGGACTGGACGTCCTTACGCTCGAAACGGATTAGTACGGCTTCCAGCCTCCGCCAGACCGCGTCGGTGACCGCCTCCGTATATGCGGGCAGGAGGACAGAAGGCACGGTTAGGACTGCCTCGTACGTGGCGTCGGTCCATCTGTCACCGGGGATGGGGTGGTAGAAGCCGCCGTCGAGGCGCAGCGTCAGTACAGCCGCACGGAGGAGATCTCGGGCGACTTCCTCGCCGTCGCGTTCGAGGAGGCTGTACGTCTGTCCGAGGACGAGGTCGAGTTTGCTGGTGTCGTCGTCATCGAGTGGTAGTGAGACCAGCGGACCGGTGGGCGGTGCGGGGGCGGGGGAGTAGATCGGCCGCCCCGATATGAATTCGAAGGGGCGGAGGGTCCAGCCGTCTGGCCCGAGGAGGCGGTTCAGCTCAGCGACGCGTCGTGAGGATTGATCAAGTTCAGGCTGTACCTCGGGATGCACGAACCGCGTCAGGAAGCCGAGAAGAACCTCGTCAGGGCCGTCGAGGAGCTGGAACTGGGGGTCTTCGAAGACCCACTGGTCGGGCCAGTCGAGTGGGTTGTTAATCCGGTGCTGGATGATGTCTTCCCGTGCCGTCGTGAACCGGGAGTTTGTCGACGCCAGCCTGTCCAGGTCGTACAGGGATCCTAGAAAGTCGATCTCGTCGAGCCTTCCCCACCAGGGTCCGCCCTCACCGCATAAGTAGTCGAAGATGTCGCGTCGCGTGAGTGTCGTGATCCTCTGCGTGCTCCGTGGTGCCGGGGAGGCGGCAAACTGCGTCATGCCCCCAGGATGGACGATCGTCGACTCACCCGGCACATGTGATTGAACATCCGGAACTTCGGATTCAGAAACCGGTTCGGAGCAAGGGACAGCTGCCGTCGTGCTGTCCCGGCGCAGGCTGGGCCGCCGCCAGATCTTGGCTGACGGCCGGGGCGGCGGTGAAGGTTGCCTATGAGGCTTTCAGCGAGGGTCACGAATGAAGGCAAGCAGTTCCTGACCGAGTGTGGACGTGGCGGGATTCCAGGCGCCGTCGGCCGACATCATGCCGCCGAGCGCCGCTTGCACGAGCCCCGTTGCCTCCAGTGCCCGGTAGTAGCGGGTGATCATTTCATCGCCGCGTGCGGCGAGGTCTGGCATGCCGGCTTTGATCAAGGCTGTGCGGTTCGAGCTGATGGCGAATTGAGGACGGGCCAGGCCCGTGTGGTCGAACCAGCCGGGCGGGTCACCGAGCAGGCCGAGCAGCCGGATGTGGGTGGGCGTCAGCTCGTCGATGAGCCGGAACAGCTGCTGCTGGTCTTCTTGGCTGGGTGCGGACGGTAGGGCCGCGTTGAGCAATGCGTTGCGCAGCGCGGCCCGTTTGACCTGCTGGGAGTTACGCTCCGCGATCTGGGTGGCGGTGACGACCGAGTCGAGAAACCCGTCGTCGCTCGCGAGCGCCTGCGGATCAAAGGCGTCGACCTTGTCGCGCAACTCCGCGATTCCCTCGGCGACCTGGGTGAACCATTGCTCGCGTCGCTGGTTCACGCTGTAGTTCAGGGCCGCCATCAAGATCACGGCCACGGATCCGCCGACTCCGGGGATCAGGTTGAGGCCGGCCTCCGCGACGGTCTGCGCGACCTCGCGGGATGTGCTGTGCGCCGGGGGGTTGGTATCCACGCACCGATCATGCCCGACATCGTCGAGCGTGACCCGGCCGACATACGCGGGACGGCAACATGCGGGGACGGGAAGACGCCAGCGGCGTGCCGCCTCGGCGGAGATCGCTTTGCAGTGATTCGCTGCCGTCCGGCTCGAGCGCCGTATCACTCGACGGCGGGCGGACGGCACGCTTGTGGCGGTCGCACATCGCAGCGGTTCAGGTGCTGGCGTTACGTGCGCGGATCATCTGACGGAGGCTGGTTCTCGCTGCGATCAGATCATCGTCCGCCAGTACGAGGCGTCCCTTCAGCGCGTCGTTCTCGGTACGCAGCTGAGCGTTCTCGCCTTCCACCCGTTCCGCCTGAGCGGTGAGCTCGTTGATTCGGGTGATCAGGTCCGCCGCACCGATCTGATCCAGTTGGCGGCCGAGTTGCCGCCGCATCGCCTCCTTCAAGGTGTCACGTTCGGCTCTGATCCGTTTGTTGTCCGCGCGGCTCAGTTCCAACTCGGTGCGCAGGCTCGCCTGGCTTGCGGTGACGCCCGCGGCTTTGGCGCGTGCGGGTGCACCGGCCTGCTGCTGGCGGGCGGCGGCGATGTGCTCGCGCACGCCGACGGCGTAGACCAGCCAGTTCGACACTCCCGCTTGCTTGGCGACGGCAGCAAAGGTGACAGGCTCGCCGTGGCTCAACATCTGGTCCACGACGCTGATCACCCGAGTGCGTTTGTCGTGGCTGTCGCGCTGGCGGGCCTGCCGGAGGACATCACCGCGCGAGCGAGGTGTTCTGGTCAATCTGGGTTGGCCTCTCTGGTGTAGTCGGTGCCGGACGGCCACGGGGTCCGGCGGTGAGGGGCGCCGGGCGTTCGTCGCGCCGTGCGCTGTTCTCTGGTGGCCGATGGTGACCAGTGGCGTAGGAAGTGGACCGTCATCGGCCAGCAGGCGCCGTCGGAGGATCGGCGGCGTCGCGCTGCCGGGGCGCCGCTGGTAGGACGGTCAAGAGCAGCACGGCTCGGCCGGCCGCGGCGGCGCGGGTCTTGCGCAGCACCGAACTGGCCTGCTCAACCTCGGTGCGCTCCTCAGGGGTCAGCTCCTGCATGCTGTGGCGCATCCGTTCGGCGACGTCGCCGAACGCGGTGACCTGGTCCTCGAGGTTCCGCACGACGAAGTCGGCTGCGTCCATGGCCAGCGCTGTCTCCCGGTCGGCTTTCAGTGAGCGCACGTGGTCCTCGACGGCCGGCAGGTAGGACGGATCGGGCCGGTAGAAGCCGCAGCCCGCGCATTGAAAACGGATGGGGCATCCTTTGCCGCCGGCCTTGACGTTGCTGGGTTCGATACAGTTGCCGAACGGAACGGCCACTGACCTTGCCTCGTAGGCGGTGTTCGATGCCATCGGGGCCGCCCGGCCGTGGCGATCGACGACGCGCAGACGCACCGTCTTGACCGCCTCGCGTTTGCGTTTCAACGAAACCGTGTAATAGCCAAGTGTAGTCTCGACCGATTTGTGGTCCATCAACTCGCGGAGCACGTCCAGGTCCACACCGGCGTCGGCGTGCCGTTGGGCGTAGGAGTGGCGGAAGGCGTACGGATAGATCAGCATTCGGTCGAGGGGCAACCGGGTGCCGTCCGGGCCCAAGATTTCGGAGTCCAGAGCAGGGATCGCATCAGCCCAGGCGCGGATTGCGCGGGATAGGTTTCCTGGCCGCAGGTGGTCGTCGCCGCTGTCGTTGGTGATCGCGGGGAGATGGTTCTTGCTGCGTGGCGGGACTGCCAGTGCCAGCCGGTGCTCGCGCCAGGTCAGGACCGCGTGGGCGGTCGCCGCGGTGATGGGGAGCCGGCGCCGGTTGCGCCGGCCCTTGCGGTTGTTCCAGATCAGGCTGTAGTCGCCGTCCTGGCTCTCGACGCAGTCCAGGTGCAGGTTGCAGATCTCCCACGGCCGGCGGCCGGTGTCCCGCAGAAGGACGTAGGTGGTCTGGAACATCGCCGTGATGTCGTGCGGCCTTAGCTGCCCGTAGACGAAGTCGCGGCCGAGTAGATCGAGATTCGCGTCGAGTTGCCGGATCACCGATTCCGGGACAGCCTTGCCGACCTCGTCCTCGTTCGGTTCGTCAGCGACGATGCGGTGCGAGCTGTGCCGGGCGAAGCTGCCCGACAAGCGGTCCAGCAGGCCCGCGGCGCGCCCGAAGTCCAACACGGTGTAGAACGCCGCTTGCAGATCCTGCCGCGTCTTGGAACTCATCGCGGTGCCGTCGGCGTTGCGCAGCTGGCGGAACGCCTGCGCAACGGCCGTCATGTCCGCGAACTGCAAGGCCGCTGGATCAGTTCCGCCACCTGGCCGGGCGGTCAGCGCCTGCGCCGCGATCAGGCAGCCGCGCAGCCGCAGTCGCAGCACGCTGCTGGTGGGGCGCATCGCCCGCGCCCACTCCCAGGTCAAATCCCGCATCCAAGGCTGCGGAAATTCGTTGAACGCCGCACTGCCGGCATGACGGCGTCGCCCCGAAAGGCTCGCGGACGACGGCACGCCCACGGCGACCAGGTCCCAGGTCCGCTTGTCCGCCGGGTCGATGCCTCGGAACCGTTCGAAGCCGACCTCGACGGCCCAGGCCACCTCACGGATCACCGCGACGCCGTTCGAGTTCGCGCCCAGCCCACGCGGGTCCTTCTGCCCAGCGGTCGCCAACGCCAGACTCGGCAGGCGATGCAGATGCTTGACCGCCCACCGCACCGCCTGCGGATCGATCTTCCCGCCACGTTCGTCGCGCTGCTGCAGGCCGTAGAGCAATTCCGCGCGCAGTACCTGACCGGCGGGAGCGAGCGAGAACTGGTTCATCCCCAGGTACGGTGTCTGCGTCGCGATCCACACGTCCAAGGCCGGTTGCGGGCGGCGGTCACGGCAATGCGTCTGCCAGCGGATACGGTGCAGCGCGCACAGCCCGTTGGTGTGCTCCTGCTGGCGCGGACATCCCGTGACCGCGCACGGCGGTTCCGCCGGCAACGGATGCGCACCCGCCACGGCCATCCACCGCGCCCGGTCGCGGTCAGGATGGCTGCTGCACCAGTGCTGGAACATGCCATGGTGGCGCTTGCACAACCCCGCTTGAATACCCTCTCGGCCGCATCGCACGCCGCCGCGGACCAGTGCGCACGGTTCGGGAACGAAACCTGGGCGCCGCTGCAACTGCGGGACGAATGTCGCCGCGAACTCCTCACGGCCCAGTCCACTGCCAGCCAGGGCCTCCTCACACGTCCGGCAGATCCCGACCCGGCCAGTGACCGCGTTGGCGCAGGCCCTGGTGACGCACCTCCAGACCGCGGTACGCGGGTGGTCCACGTCCCCGGTGAACAACTGCCGCTGACCGTCCCACTCGCCGACACGCCACAGGGGATCGAGTCGCTCGCCCAGCCATACCTGCCAGGCGGTCAGATCCACCGCGTCGGTTCCGGTGACCAGCGCCGCTGCCAGCGCCGCCACCGTCATCTCCGCACCTGCCCAAGCGCGGCGACGCGCTCCACGGCGTCGCGTTTGTCCTGATCGCTGAACTACAGGCCAAACCCCGCCACCGGCGCCTCGCCACCCTCGGCGTCTACGTCCAATTCGGCGAGGAAACCCTCCGCCCGGATCACCGCCGAGAACGACGAACACACCCGGCGTCGGCGCCGCTGATCACGAAGCCGCAGTCAGCCGTCCGAGCACAGAACCTTGAAGGACGCACTCGCCGAAGTCCATGCCACACGGTGTGTCGTCTCCCGTGCCACACTGTCGAGCGTGGAGCCGAAAGATCGCGTGGAGGCCCTCGTTGCGGGTGCGAATGCATATGCCGTCGGGGTCAGCGACGCGTACGACGAAGTGGTGGAGCAGGTGACGGCTCGGGCCGCCGAGGTCGGCAGCCTCGGAAAGCTCGACATCGGGGCACTCACCGCGTGGAAGCGGCTACGCGCTGACACTCCCTGGATGGGCAAACTGATGAGCTGCCCCGACCGTGAGGTACGACTACACACCGAGCAGGCTGTCATCGCGGCTCGGGACGATTCCAAGCCGGTGCCAGAAGCCGCCGCAGCCGCGCGGACTGCTCTGACCGCGCTGCCTGGCTTCGCCCACGGTGATGCGATCGCCTCGGCGGTGTGCTTCGCCGCGGCGCCGCTGCGCCTCGCGGTCTACGACCGCCGCGCACACCATGGTCTACACCAGCTCGGTCTCTTCCTCGAAAACCGGGCCGGCCGCTACGGCCGCTATCTGCGGCTCATCGAGCAGTGCCGCCAAGAGCTTGCCGATCAGGGACACGTGTGGACAGCACGCCAGGTTGACATTGCGCTCTACCAGCTCGGCCAACCGACGACAACCTAATTAGTCGCACGTTCGTTTCAATCCCCCTGCTACGGCACGACCGTGCCGAGTCCGGTGGATCGCATCAGCTGGCCGAACAGGGTTCGGACCATGCCCGTCAGGTCCTTCCTCGCTTCCGCTGCCGACACGTGCGCGGTGCGCTGGTACGTCCCGCCCTTCCACGCCACGACGTGGTCACGCAGCCCCATGCGCCTGAACGTGTCCTGCTCGACCCGGGCGGTGTCCGGGATCGCGCCGTCGATGGCGTCGACGCGGATGCCGATGTCCACGCCGGTGTCCGTCAGCCCGGCCGCCCGACAAACCTGACGCACCATGCAGACGGTCCACACCGAGGCGGTCCACATTGTCATCCAGTCGAACGCCTCTCGCGCTGGCCGGATGTCCCACTCCTGCTGTACCAGATTGTCAACGGCGAAGCGCACGGCGCCGGCCTCGTGGACGACGAGGTAGCCTCGCGTACCCTCCCCGCCGGTGCGCGGTTGAAACACGCGGCCGACACCGGCCGGCCAGCGTTCGATGGCGCTCGGCCCGAGGCTGGCGGGATTCCAATTGCCAAACGTGTGCGAGGCTGTCGCGAGCCGGCCGGCGGCAGCCGTTGCCTTCTCGGCCTGTTCGTCGAGCCAGCGGTAGTAGTCCGCGGGGGTCTGGTAGGCCGCCAGCAGCTCGTCGTTATGGTTCGCCGTGGGATACGCCATCACTGCGAAGCGGCCGGTCTGCGTCAGCGTTTCAAACACATCTGGCTTCGACAACGATGCTGCGATGTGGTCCACCCGCGCGGTGCGCCGACGGATCAGAGCCTCGACCTGGGCGTCGGCCAGCCTGTAGGTGGAACACTCGTCGCGCCCGTAGTAGCGCTTGTTCGCCTGGTGCGGGGCAAGTGCGCTCGCCGAGACCCGAATGAAGACGATGCCCCGGGTCTCGTCGTCGGGGTCGACCAGTTCGTGACACTCGACGTGCAGCGGCGGGTCAAGGGTGCGGGTGGCGTTTTCCACGCGCTCGATGAAGCCGGCGAGCGCGATCGGCCTCAACTGGACCGCCTTGCGCGTCGCCTTGTCCTCCTCCACCCCGACGATCAGGACACCACTGTCGTTGGCGAGGGCCGCGATGTCGCCGCGCATCTCCTCGTTTTGATTGGGCTTGTACTCGGTCTTCAGCTCAAGGTAGTGATGCTCGAAGACCCTGCCGTTGGTGATGTCGTCGATCGCTTCGGCGTACGACTCGGGTTCCCAACCGGGACGGGAGGTTGTCACGGCGAACCATGATTCCCCTCTTCCAGCACCTTCCGCAATCACATTCGCAAACGACGACGCCCGGCCCAGCTGGTAACTGCGCCTTCCGGCAGGGCGCCTCAGTACCCTCGGCTTCTACGTCCAGCTTGGCGACGAAACCTCTGCCAGGATCACCGACGACGCTGAGGATGTCGGCGGCGGATCTCGCGTTCTACGGCTGCGCGACTACGGCGAGCCTGGCCAGTATGGACTGGAAGCCACCCCGACCGGTTTCATCGCGACCATGCGCGGCCGCCGGGCCGGGACGAGTGGATAGCGGTGCGGACATAGGGCGGGTTTAGCCTGGCTGGCGGGGTGTCGTCGGCGTCAGCAGGCCGTGGGTGCGGGCGCGGGCGACCAACTTCCGCACGGCGGGTCCGTCGATCTCGAGGCCTTCTTGTCGGAGCTTGCCCTCGACGTATTTCGCTGGCTTGCGTCTCGGCTCGCCTCCGGCGGCGAGGGCTTCGCGGTACAGCTCGGCGATGTGGGCGAGGAGGTGCTCGCCGGCCGGTGGCCGCCGTCTGCGGGGCGTGCCTCGGTTCGTGAGCTCGAGCAGTTGCCGTGCGATCCCGTCCCGGACGTTCGGATCGGTGGCCTCGGTGAGCGCCTTCGCGGTCTCCGAGATCGACATATGGTGTCGCCAGGACTCTGCGATCTGCCCCATCTTGAGAGCGCGGACGACCGCGTGGGTCACCTCGGCCAGACCCTGAGGGCCGGCCGCGCGTAGTGGCTGGCCGTTCTCGTCGACGCCGCCGATGTAGGACTGGAGGTGCAGGCCGACCACTTGTGCACGGCCGTCGACCTTCGCCAGGTCGAGCCTGATGAACCAGGGGCCATCAGGGTCGGGCCAGGCCAGGGTCACCCCGTTGCCGCTGTCGTCGGTGAGCCACTCGATGTCCCGAGCGGCCGCAGCGGTGTCCGGACCGAATTGAATCGTGGTGCCGCCGCTGGCGACCGTCCCGCCGAGCAGTTCGACCCGCTGTGCCTTTGTCTGCGCCATGCCCAAGAGCGTACAGCAAAGACTGCACTGTGCTGTGTCGGTCATGAAGAAGGATCTACCCGAGCCGGACCGCGATCTCGTCCGCTTCCAGTTCTCCATCCCCCGCTCATGGGGGTGGATATTCCTGGGCGTCCTGATCGGCAATGTCAACGAGATCGGGCCGGTCTTCGACATGCTCGGCAGCGTGCTGCGGTAGGCATGCGGTGGGTTTCCGAGGGGGCCCTTGCGGACGGGCGTATGGATGCCCCCGGCAGGGCATTGCCGGGGGCATCCTCCGCTAATGCGACGGAGGCGCGGCAGCGTACTGCCGGAGCAGACCGCGTGCCGCGAAGCAGAACGTCGTCATCTCCGCCTCGAAGCGGATCACCGCGTCCTCAATCGCGCCATTCGCGCCGTGCTCCTGTTCGGCCGCCGGGCATCCCTGGTAGGGATCGTCGTCCTCGCAATCGTGGGCTTCCCAGAGGTTCCGGATCCATTCGGCCAGTTCCTCCTGGGTACGCAAGGCCTCGGCCATGCCCTCCAGCGCGGCTTCGGTGGCCGTGCGGGCCGCACCGTCAGGTAGCTGATTCATCAGCGCGTGCGCGTCGCCAGGCGGCGTCCACCAGGGCGGCAACTGCCCCTGTTGGAACGGAATCCGCACGGGCACCTCCACCGGCGGCTTTCCTGCCGCGGCCGCCTTGAACAGCGCCCACACCTGCTCGATCATCCACACACGGTGGACATCCCGCGCCATGGCTAGGCGGCCGCGCGCCGGGCTGAAGTGGCTCGGTGGGAGCGCGATCGCGCCTTCCCGGTAGGTATACAGCTGACCGAGCAGACTCTGCGTCTGATCTGCTGGTAGACGTAGGCCACCGGCCATGTCGTGCAACTTCGCCAGCGCCCCCAGATCAACATCGACGGGGGACATTCGCGGCTGGAAGCCTTCGTCGCCCGCGTTGAGCGGGTTCAGGGTGTCCTCGGCCCGTGCGAGCGCCCACGCCATGGCGCCGAGCCGGGCGGAAGCGTCGCGCCACGTCCACCGCCCCGGCACGGCTGCGCCGCCGGCAAGTCCGCGGATGGCTTCGGTGCGCTTGCACCCGTGCTCGATCATGAACTGCTTGATGGCGCGGTCCCGCGCACGGTTGGGCTTGCCCATGGAGTCCTCCGACGGCGTCCCACACCCGCCGCGAGGTCGTCTCACGGGGATCATGTTGCTCGGCACGCTGCGTCGGAGACGGCTTGTCCTCGAGCGCCGCCGGGCGGTGTGGACGCCGGTGCGGCTCGGAGACGGGCAGGGCGTGCACTACCCGTCTCTTATCATAGCGGGTCGCCGGCATCGGGTCATTTCGGGGAACTGCCGGTGGTTAGCCCGGCCCGTAACCACTGGACCAGCGCCGAAACCCTGCAAACCCAACTCGGTCACACGAGCGGCTCGATTCCGCTAGATCAACTTTTTGATCGCTGGTCCCGCATCCGTTAGCAACCCGTGTTTCGCACCACGAGCATCTCCGCGGCAGGGTACGACAAGAAGTTCCGCTATTGACGAGAGGCGGAGTTTACCCTGGGCCGGTGGCGGCGCTGACCTCGTCGCGTGCGCTCACTCAACCACGAGAACCGGCCCAAGCTCCAGCTCCGTTAACGAAGTCGGAACTTCCGGGTGCGGCGGCGATGTCGAGGTTCAGCAGGTCGGCCAGCCGCGTCGGCAGGTCGATGATCGCGGTGGCCGCAGACGATCACGTAGGGCAGGCCGGCGGCGGCCGAACCGGCGGTCGGCGAGGTAGCCGCCGCTGCGCCGAGCGGACGTCGATGCAGGTCTCATCACCTACGCCACCGTCGTAACGTCTTGAAGTCTTTGATCAGCGCCGCTTCAAGGGCCGCACGAGCCGCTTCCCGAGCCGCGCTCACACCCTGCTCTTCGAGGTCAGCATCAATGGACAGCTCGATGTACTTGCTTGCCAGATCGCTGAGGTCAGGCATGAGTAGGCGCAGAGCGCAAGCTGCGGCGTGGGCGTCCTTCAGCGCTGACATCGCCTCTTCCAGCTGCTTCCTCTGCTGCGCCTCGGCGGTTGCAACGTGTCCGGCGCTGCCCTTGGTGCGGGCCCGCTCAGCAGCGAAGTAGGCGGTCATGTAGCTCTCGTACGCTCGACCGGTCCAGTCTGCGGCGGACAGGAACGCCACGGCGTACTTGAGCTTCTCGTCGAGCAGCTTGTTCCGGCGACTGGCACGCTGGTCGAAGAAGTACTTGAGGGCGGCGCCGGCGGCGCCGCCGAGCAGAGCGGCGAGGGCTGCGTTCATCGCGGCAGCCTACGACTGTCGCTCGGTGCCCGCGTCGTGCCAGGCACGCGCCCGCCGTGCGGCGCGCTTGGATCCTGTGCGTATCCGCAATCCGCTGGCGTCGATAGGGTGGGTGATCGTGGCGAGCAATGTGCGCGAGGCCCCGGCCGGCGACCTGACTCCGGAGCAGGCCGCCTGCTGGTCGGCCGGTTCACGGAGCTGCATCGGGAGCTGTCCAAGGCCACCGTCATGATGGGGTGCGGCCCAAGGTAAGGCCAATACTCGCCATATGCCCACCAGGGCTCGTTAGCCGCCCTGGCCGGCCTTCTCAGTGGCGGGCTCATTGTCGTCATGGAGCTGCGCCATCAGCCGCCGAACCTCCTTCACAGACCGATCCCACGAGTCGAACCGCCACCACTTCCACGGCGCCGGGAAGTCCAAGGCCGACAGCATCGGCGACCCCAGCTCCACGATCAGCTCCGTCTGCCGCCGCCGCTGCCGCGCCGACAGCCGGACCCCGTGCACGGCGTACGCGTAGTCTTGGATCAGGGTGAGTAGCGGATCCCGGTAAACGCCCGCATACCGCTCCACCCCGTCGACCAGTTGTAACGCCGTCGCCGCCATTACGTCATAGCAGCGGTTGCGCTCGACCTTCCACCACTCGGCAAGCTTCGGGTCCACACCGTCCGGCAGCACCTGAGCGAACCGCTGCGCCGTGTGCGTCAACCGCATCACCAGCGCCCTCACCTCCCGCCGCGCCCGGTGTGCGTCCAGGATCGCCTCTTTGCGAGCCTCCAACCGCGGCTTCGCCGCGTACTCGATCAACAGCGTCACGAGTAAGGCCGTCGCACCGGCGGTCCACACAGTGCTCCAGTTGATCAACGGCATCCGTGCGCTCCCCAGGACGGCATCACAGTCGAGGCAGGGTAAACCCGCCGGCACCGCGAGACGGAACCGCCGCACCGTGTATGGGCTCGCGGGGGGTCTAGGGTCGCAGCCACGGCGCAGCCCGAAGAGCCAGTCGTACCCCCGCCCGACGCCGTGACCATGAAGCGGCTCGGATACGTCCGGCTGCTCTTCGACCAGGCCGTCAGTCAGTCCTACGCCCCGCCGCCGCTCGCGTTCTCGTCAGTACTGCCTTCCACGACGTCATGGAGTTCTTCGTCGTCATCGCGGTCGACCACACCGGCGCCAGCCAGGGCATCAACCTGCGAGACGCGTTCGTCGACAACGCGAGGCGACTTTGCGCCCGCGACGGCGGCCAGCTTTCCTGCCCGGCCATAGTTTCCATCCCAAAACAACTCCAGCTGTGGTCAGGCGTGGTATCGAGATCCACGATCCGCCCTCGCTCACAGATGCTGTCAGCAGCACTGGCGTTGCATACCGGCGGGCAGGTTGGCCTGCCTGGTGCCGGGTAGGGACGAGGGCGCCGGTCACGGCTTCCGGCGCAACACGTCGCTGTGCAGCCACTGCACCAACAAGGCCGCTAGGTGCACCACAGCCTCAGCCTCCTCCTGCAGCTGGCGTCGAGAGGTGGGCGTGCCCGCGTGCCGGGAGCGCTGCCCGTCCCACAGCGTCGTCATCAAAGTGACGACCGGTGTGGCCGAACCTGGCGTACCGTCTTTGCCTGGAATGACGAGTTCCCACTTGGCCGACGCGTCCCGCAGGTGGTCACGCACTTTGCCCAGGGTGGCGGTCCCGCTGTTGGGCAGAACAACCGGGCAGGCGGCAGCCTCGACGGCCTTGACCGCCTCGGCGTAAGCCTTGTCTGGGTCGGGATGCCGGCCGTACGCGGCGGTCCAGGCGGCGCCGAGGTGACCCCCAGCCTCCACGCTGGCCGCGGTGACGGTCGCGGCGGTCGCGGCAGTGACCGTGTCGTCGACCCGGTGCTCAAGCCCTTGCCCGTCTGCGTTGATCCGCCAGATGGAGCCGCCGCCGGTCAGCGCCTCGCTTAGCTGCGTACGCGGCCCCGGAAGGACCTGATTCGGATTCGTCCAGTGCCTCTGGGTGTCATCGAGTTGGTCGTGTGGCCACCAGCGCAGGATGCCGTCGATGACGTCGAGCAGATCCTCGCCGTCGAGATAGTCCATGTCGTCGTCGTCAAACCGTCGACGCATCCGCCACTGCAGTTCTTCCAGGGCGGCTTGATTGGCGCGCCACTGGTCACGTACCCAGCTGCGCAGGGCGGGCCGTAGGTGATCCGGCACCGCCTCGTACAGAGTGGTCTCCGGGCCAAAGCCCGTGGCCCGCCGGCTCAGCGGGGCCCAGCGCGGTGGGGGCGCCGGTGGGGGCGGCGGAGTGGCGGGCTCGGCCCAGGGGTCGTTCCAGGTGTCGGTCACGACGGCCACGTTATCGGCGGCGAGCGGAGGAGAACCGTGCCATACCCCACGGCACGGGTCTGGCGACGGCAACCGTCCGAGATCGTGCACAGCGCACACGCGGCTGATCAGACAGCGGATACGCCTCACAAGATCAACTCGTGGCAGATATTGGCCTTGCCAGTGCTGTGCTGACTCCCTACTGGGCCGGCACCGCGACGTCCAGCACCACGGTCTCAACGTCGTCTGCCGGTCCGGCGGCGGTGACAGTGAATGTGAAGAACGAGCAGCATTCGGTTTCCCGCGCGGTGAGGTCCCGCGCCGTGGCAGCCAACCCGACCGGCCCAGCCAGCCGCAACTGCTGCTTTGCCGTCGGCAGGGTGCCGGCGTCGGGTACAACGAATGACATGTCTGCCTCCTCGATCGCAACGCCATCGGCGCCGTCTGATCGACGGTAAGCCTGTACCTAGGTACCGGATGCAAACCTGGATCGTGTCAATTGCCCAGAACCACGGGCGTCCTGCGACGAAGCGAAATATCGTCGAGAAATGACGGACGAGCAATGCACCGTGATCCTCGTGGATGCGGACGGCAATGAAACGGTGGCTTACCTTGGAGCTGGTGGCACGCAAGTGACCGGCACGCGCGACCATTGCCGCGCCTTCGTTGACCGTCACCGTGCCGAGCACCCACAGTACGAGAGCCGGAACAACGTCAAGTTCGAGATCCGGTGTACCTGACGTCGTGTACCCGGAGATGGCGGCTACCGGCCTCGGCTGGTCATCTCTGCGCGTCGCTCGGGGTGGGCTGCGAAGATGTACTTCAGTGCGGTGCTGTCGGTGATGCCGAACACCCGCATGAGATGCACCGGGTCCGCGGTCACTCGGGCCTCGTCGAGGATGCGGTCGCGGCGTAAGGCGTTCGGCGTGACCCCGAGCTTCGCGATCATGCTGTAGAACGTCGTCATCTCGATCTGTGCGGTGTCGTCCAGTGCGGTGTGCCCTGTGATGATCAGATGGGGGTTGACGGCCTTGGGCCATCGCTGTCGGCGATGGCGGAGCCAGGCTGCGATGATCGTGTGTGTGACTTCGTCCAGGTAGACGAGGTGGGTGCCGGTCGGGCGGTGAATTCGCAGACGGCCGGCGGAAAGGTCGAGGTCCGCTGTCCGGCTGCGGGCGATCTCGGTCGGGCGAAGGCCATGGATGGCGGCTAGCACGATGATGACCTTGGCTACAGGGCGGGTCGCCCGGTCGAGAAGGCCGCGGAGCTGGTCGGCGGGAATCGCGCGGGGCAGCAGGTAGACGGCGGAGACCGTGATCCCTGCGGTAGGGTCGCGAAAGATCAAGCGCTCCTGCTTCAGTGCGCGAAACAGGCTACGGAGTGCGGTCTGCAGGGCTCGGGCGGGATGGCCTTGCCGCTGTTTGATCGCCTGGCTGACGTGGTCGCGGGTTATCTGCCGCAGGCTGTCGGCCTCGCCTGCCCAGCTGTGCAGGACCGGCAGCAGGTAGGAGAGGTAGTTGGCGACCGTGCGCCAGGAGACCGCGCGGTGCTGGCGTCTGCCCTGCCCCCGCAGGACTGCAACCCAACGGCGGGCATCGCCGACGAAAGCGTGTGGCACCTCTTCGAGTAGGCTGTGCGCGCGAATCTGTAAGGCGTCCATGTGCTTGGCGGGGTCCGGTGCCAGTAGCCGTACCGGAGATGTTCGGCACGAAAACGCTGATCGACGCGCTGAGCACCGCGATCCTGTTCGGCGCCGACGACCACGAGCACGCCGACACCCTGCTGCGGCAGCTGCCCACGCTGGCCGATCAGAGCCGGGATCGCCGCGACCGGGTCCAGGCCTGGATCGGCCGTCTCTACCCCCCACCGCCCGACGACGGCGACAGCCCGTGGGGCAGCCTGCAACCCGACCGGCTCGCCGAACGCGTCGTCGGCCTGCGCCTGCACGAACACCCCCGACTGCCCGACCCGCTGCTGTCCGCGGCAACGGCGGTGCAGCGCACCCGGCTGATCACCGTGTATACCCGTGCCGCCGCCCAACCCGCTTTCCACCGAACCCTCGACAAGCCGCTGACCGATCTGATCCTGCGTCACCCCGCCCTGCTCGCCGGACCAGCGATCGACGTCACAACCCAGGTCGAGGTCCCCGGCCCGCTCGTCGGCGCGCTACGGCAGCTGACCTCCGATCCACAGACCGGCATCGACGACTTGACGGCCATGTCCCGCAGACTTCCCAAGGCCAGCCACAACCTGGCCGAATGGGCCGCCGAACTCAACCAACGCCTTGTCGACGAGTACCGCAACCGCGTTACCACCGACCCGGCCGCGTTCCTGCCCGACCTGGCCATGTCGTTGAACAACCTCTCCGTCGAACTGGATGCGCTGGGCCGGCGGGAGGAATGCCTGGCCGCGATCGAGGAAGCCGTCCAGGTCTACTGGGAGTTGGCTGCGGTCCGCTCGGACGCGTTCCTGCCCGACCTGGCCACGTCGTTGAGTAACCTGTCGAGCGGGTTGGGTGAGCTGGGCAGGCTCGAGAAGGGCCTGGCCGCGATCGAAGAAGCCGTCACCATCCGTCGGGAATTGGCTGCGGCTCGCCCGGACGCGTTCGTGTCCGACCTGGCCGCGTCGTTGATTAACCTCTCGACGCGGCTGGGTGCGTTGGGCCAGCGTGAGGAGGGCCTGGCCGCGATCGAGGAAGCCGTCCAGATCTATCGACAGTTGACTGCGGCCCGCCCAGACGCGTTCCTGCCCGACCTGGCCATGTCGTTGAACAACCTCTCGATGCGGCAGGGCGCGTTGGGCAAGCGTGAGCAGGGCTTAGCCGCAATCGAGGAGACCGTCACCATCCGTCGGGAATTGGCTGCGGCTCACCCGGACGCGTTCCTGCCCGCCTTTGCCGCGTCGTTGGATAACCTCTCGAACCGGTTGGGTGAGCTGGGCCGACGCGACGAATGCCTGGCCGCGGTCGAGGAAGCCGTCCTGGCCTACCGGCAGATGGCCGCTCGATGGCCCGATATCTATCAGCCTGACCTCGACCGCTCGATGGCCGTGCTGGCCTGGCTGAAAAATCTCGGCGGCGAAGGCTGAACAGAAGCATCAGGGTGATAACGGCCTGTTATCGGTGCGCCGGACCGCCATCCGGGAAAGGTTGTTCGGTCTGACAGGTAGCGCGATGGTCGTTTCAGGCGACGATTTAACAATCGCTTGCCGAAGCGGTCGACAACGGCACGCGGCAAATTTGCGGGGCGAGCCATCGAGGCAATCAGGAGCATGCGCTATGCTCACTATCGTCGGCAATGTAGTGCACCGGATCGTGGCATCTGGCGCGGTTTGGCCACACGGCGTGCTGGTCGCCGAGCGGTCCCGATGGGGATTCTGCTCGATCTGGCTGCTGATGTTGCCGCGTCCGGGCGTCGCTGTCGCAGACTTCATCTACCTCCTCAGGCCGCGGGCCTGCCCTGCTCGACAGTTGAGGCACAAGGATGCAATCGGGTCGATGCAAATTGGCACTCGCGATCATGGGGTCGAGGCCGTAGCGTCCAACCCAAATGCGAACGTTACCCGTCTCGAATGTTGGCACCCCTGCGGGTGATTCCGCCACCAGCTACCTGTGGTGGCTTGCCCGGAATGCATGGCCGTCTGTCACCGGTGGTGTGGTCTTCGGCGTTCTTTGGATGATCTGCCAGGCGCTTGTGCCGGCCATCATCGGCCGGGCTATCGACGCTGGCCTGGCCAATCGCAATCCCGGCGCGCTTCTCATGTGGAGCATGGTGCTACTCGGCGCCGGGGTAGTGCAGGCGGCCGCCGGAATCGTCAGGCACCGGCTGGCCGTCTTCAACTGGCTAGCCGGGGCGTACCGGACCGTGCAGGTCGCTGTCCGGCAGGCGAACCGGCTGGGCTCGGCATTGCCGCGCCGGTTGGACGCGGGCGAGGTGGTGGCCATCGGTACGGCCGACATCAGCCACATCGGCGGCGCCCTGGACATCACCGCCCGTGGCGCTGGCTCGCTGGTCGCCATCCTGACGGTCACCGTGATCCTGCTGCAGACCTCCGTGCCGCTGGGGTTGGTGGTGGTGCTCGGCGTGCCACTATTGATGGCGGTCGTCGGTCTGCTCATCCGGCCGCTGCACCGCCGCCAGCAGGCATACCGCGCGCAACAGGGCGCGTTGACCGCCCGGGCCACGGACCTAGTCGCCGGCCTACGGGTGCTGCGCGGGGTGGGCGGCGAGCCGGTCATATCCCGGCGCTACCGCGCCGAATCGCAGCGGCTGCGCGCGGCCGGCGTCAGGGTGGCGTACGTCGAAGCGCTGCTGGAATCCGTCCAAGTTCTGCTCCCGGGCGTCTTCCTGGCCATGGTGACCTGGCTCGGCGCCCGGTTCACGCTGTCCGGGCAGATCACCATCGGCCAGCTCGTCTCCTTCTACGGGTATGCGGCGTTCCTGGTCGCGCCGCTGCGGCAGCTCATCGAGACGCTGGACAAGCTGACCCGGGGCCATGTCTCCAGCCGCCGCGTGGTGGGGATGCTGGGGGTCCATTCTGACTTGGCCGATCCGGCCCGGCCCGCTCCGGTGCCTCGCGGTGGTGAGCTGGTGGACAGGGTGTCCGGAGTGGTGGTCCGGCGCGGCCTGGTCACCGCGATCGCCGCGGCCGTGCCCGCCGACGCGGTCGCCATCACCGACCGGCTGGGCCGCTACGCGGACCCGGCGGCGGGCGCCGAACCGACGCTGGCCGGCGTACCGCTGCAGGATCTTGACCTGGCGACCGTGCGCGACCGGATCCTAGTGGCGGACAACGACGCCCGACTGTTCTCCGGCCCGTTACGCGCCGACCTTGACCCGACGGGGATCGCGTCTCAATCCACCGCTCTTTCCGTGGCTCTCGTAGCCACCGGTGCGGACGAAATCGTTGCGGCATTGCCCGATGGCCTTGATACTGAGGTGGCCGGCCAGGGGCGCAGCTTTTCCGGTGGTCAGCAACAACGGCTACGGCTTGCGCGGGCGTTGATCGCCGACCCCGAGTTTCTCATCTTGGTTGAACCGACGAGCGCAGTCGACGCGCACACCGAGGCGCGCATCGCCGATCGACTAGGTTCTGTACGGCTGGGTCGCACCACCGTCATCTGCACCACCAGTCCACTGGTGCTGGACCGCGCTGACTATGTCCTTTACGTCGAGAACGGTGTTGTGGTTGCTGAAGGAACTCACAGTGGATTGCTAGATAGCTGCTTTTCCTACGGGCGAACGGTACTCCGAGAGTGAGCAGCGTGCTGCCAGTAGCGGACACCTACCAGGTCCATCGGTACGCCTTGGCTGTGTTCCGCCGGCACCGGCGCCTACTTCTCTTCGCTGTGGGTGTGCACGCCGTAGCCGCGATTGCGGGCTTGGCTGGACCGTGGTTGTTGGGCAGATTAGTCGAGCTGGTGGTTCACGGTGCCGGTTTTGACACCACAGACCGCATCGCGGTCGCCATCGTTGCGTTCGTCATCGTGCAGGCGGTGTTGATCAGATTTTCTCATCTGGCCTCGGCCCGGCTCAGCGAGGGGGTGCAGGCCGAGCTACGCGAGGAGTTCGTGGACCGGGTGCTGGCGGTGCCGCTGTCGACGGTGGAACGGTCAGGGGTTGAAGATCTGCTCTCGCGGACGTCGCGGGACGTCGACGCGCTATCGCGGTGCGTGCGGTTCGCGGTGCCCGAAACGATGATCGCGATGCTGACCGCGACGTTGGCGGTGGGTGCACTGATCCTGGTCAGTCCACTGCTCGCTCTGCCGTTGCTGATCGCCGTGCCGATATTCACGATCCCCACTAGCTGGTACCTGCGTCGGGCCCGTCTCGGCTACCTCCGGGAGAACGCCGCCTATTCGCAGATCACTGATGGCCTCGCGGAAACCGTCGAGGGGGCCCGGACGATTGACGCTCTGCGCCGGCAAGCCGACCGGATCCGGCGCACGGACGCCGACCTGAGCCGCTCGTACCGCACGGAGCGGTACACGTTGTTTCTGCGTACGGTGTGGTTCCCCACATTGGAGGTCGGCTATGTGCTCCCAATCGTTGGATCTGTGGGCCTCGGCGGCTGGCTTTACCTGCTGGGCTGGGTCAGCCTCGGTCAGGTCGTCGCGGCGGTGCTCTACGCGCAGTTCCTGATCGACCCGATCGATCGGTTCTTTGGCTGGTTGGACGAGCTTCAGGTGGGCGAAGCCTCACTGGCCCGACTACTAGGCGTGGCGGGAACCACCAAGGAGACCGATCCGCAACAAGCCAGGACGCCGCGTATAGGCCGTATCGCGGTAAACGACGTGCGGTTTTCCTATGATGCGTGGCGGGAGGTGCTGCACGGCATCTCCCTGTTCGTCGAGCCGGGGGAACGACTGGCGATCGTTGGCCCCTCCGGATCTGGCAAATCTACGTTAGGACGGCTGCTCGCCGGGGTGGATAACCCCACGCACGGGTTGATCACGGTCGGTGGCGTGCCATTGGCGGATCTGCCGCTGCACCAGCTGCGCACCCAGGTCGCGTTGGTCAGCCAGGAAAGCCACGTCTTTATGGGCACGCTGCGCGACAACGTCGCGATAGTCCGGCCCGACTCGGAGGAGCTGGAAGTCCGCGCCGCGTTGGCCGCCGTCCACGCTCTGGAGTGGGCAGAGGCGTTGCCGGACGGTCTGGACACCGAGGTTGGCGCCGGCGGGGCAACGCTGTCGGCGGCTCAGGGGCAGCAGATTGCGTTGGCGCGGCTGGTGCTGGCTGGCCCGCAGGTGCTGGTACTCGATGAGGCGACCTCGATGCTGGACCCGCGGGCCGCCCGGGACTTGGAACGATCGCTGGCAGCGGCGTTGCGTGGCCGCGCCGTCATCACCATCACGCACCGGCTATTTTCGGCGCAAGACTCGGATCGCGTGGTGGTGGTCGAGGACGGCCGGATCACGGAGCTGGGCTCGCACGACGACCTAGTCGCGGCGGGCGGATCGTACGCCGCTCTGTGGGCGTCTTGGCATGGTGCCAGGCACCGGGAGTTGGCCGGTCCTTTGCCCGGTCGGCCAACCGGCTCCACCGACGTGATCGTCGTGGGGGATAGCGTTGGAGGCGATAAGCAGGTTCTGCGTTTCCCGGCATCAACTGATCCTTTGCGATCCGGTCCGGACGGTGAACACCAATATGTTGACTCCAGGCAGACCCGTAGTGACTCCGCTGTCCATGACACACCACACGAAGTGCTCGGCGGTCAAGGTGGGCCGGTTGCTGATCCGCGGATCGTCGATGATCAACGGTTGCTCGTCGGTCATTTCCCCTCGCACGCTCGACTGGCATCCGAGATTAGTCTCACTGTCCGGATAGCCCAGCAGCATCCCAACACCCAGCACACCCGGGTTGTGCCGCTGCGCCGGTTGCATGTCGGCGCAGAAGGTACTGATGTGAGCGTCATCGTCGAACCCGGTGCGGGGTTGGCGATCCGCAGTCCCATGGAGCAGATCATCCATGTGCCCCCCACGGGCGACTCGGATCCCCTGCGATTCGTGTTTAGCGCGAACGAGATCGATTTGCACAGACTTCACGTGACTGCCTGGGCGGGTGGGACCTTCCTCGCTGAACTCGAATTCCAAGTTTCGGTGACAGTGAGTGGGCCGCACGCTGGCACGCAGGTGAAAAGTGCTGAGATCGAGTCGGTCCGGCCGGAGTCGGGCGAGGTCACCTTGCAGGTACGCAGCGACGGAGGCCGATATACGTTTCAGCTTCTCAGTGACGTTCAACTTTTCGATCCAGTGATCGTCGAATCAATTTCCTCTGGCCCGGATGCCACCACGGAGCAGATTATCGATACGCTCCGCCAGCTTGCGCGACGTACAAGTGGCTACAATGCCGATATCGTGCGCAGACTAATGCAAAACACTGGTATCGCCCTTTGGAACAGTTTGGTGCCCGAAGCCATCCGTGAGCAGTTCTGGCAGGTGCGGTCAGGTATCACGACATTCTCCATCGCAACCGGGCTGGATACGGTGCCGTGGGAATTGTTATATCCGATAACTAAGACTCAAGACGAAGGATTCTTGATTGAACAGGTGCCGGTAACGCGCCGGGTGTATAACCAAGCCCGGTCGCGCCGCATTAACATCGGCAACGCCCGATTCGTGATTCCGCCCGGTAGCCCCAGCAATGCGGCCACAGAGATCACATCGTTGTACCGCATTATGTCCGGCGAAGGCGAGCCTGAGCTTGTTACGGATTTGACGGACCTATTGCAGCTCCTGGACGCCGGCGATCTGGGCCTGACCCATTTCGCCTGCCATAACTCCTACAAGCCCGGGGCGACCGGATCGTCGATTGCAATGGGTGATGGTGACTTCGTGCCGACACTACTGGAGCGCGCCAAGGCGACGGAGGCCCTTGCCTCGTCACACCCACTCGTGTTTATCAATGCCTGCCGCTCGGCTGGAGCTGTGCCCCATTACACGCGAATGATGGGCTGGGCACAGCAGTTCCTCGCCGCTGGAGCAGGTGCGTTCGTCGGGACCCTGTGGGATGTGCGCAGCGCCAGCGCGCAGACTTTCGCCGAAGTCTTCTACGGTCAGTTGATGGAAGGCAAGACGCTGGGGCGGGCGTCGTTGCATGCCCGCAGGGTGGCGGCTCTCAATCACGATGACCCGACCTGGCTGGCCTACAGCGTCTACGGTGATCCGAACGCCGTGCCGGGGCGGTAATGATTCTGCGATGCCAATGAAAGGATGTAAACAGATGAGTGTCGATGATGATGGAATCTCGTTCACCGAGCTAATTGGTGCAGTGAAGAGGGCTGTCAAGAAGACGAACATGTCCATTGGTGACACTCAAAGAGATCTTCGCGTCACGGAAGTGACGGTGTCGACAGTTGTCTTCGCCAAAGGAAGCGCTGGCGCCGGTGTCGAGTTGACGGTCCCTGGCGTTGGCCTAAAAATCGGTGGCAAACTGGCCCGTACGCGGGCGAACGCGCAGAGGGTTGTGGTCACGTTAGTGCCTCCGGCTCCAGGTGAGGAGATTGAGGTGCGAGGCGGCAACATTGAAGGTTCCTTAACCGATGCGATTGCCGCAATTCGTACAGCACTTGCCGCGGCCGCCGGCGGGGACGACCCTTTCGTCCTCAAGACCAGCACAGTGACTCTGGACTTTGTAGTCACAGAGTCCGGTTCGATTAAAATCGTAGGCGAAGGCGAAGCTGAAGATCAGGTTACGCAATCAGTCACACTTACGATAGGACCACCCCTTTAAGGTTTTCCGTCGAACCAATAATGCCGTCAAATAGTAGCTGTACTGCCCTCCAGTTCACTGCGCTTCTCTGCGTGCCGACAGCACACTGTTATCGGCAAATCCGGGCGGTGCTAGAGCCGTAGTTCCGTCACGCCGTGTAGTCGTGATGTCTCTACGCGGCCCGTCGGCCCGTCCGCCGAGTGCTCGTGTGCAGTTGCGTATGTTGATGGCCGTTGTGTATTTGCTGGCGTACGCGCCTCTGCACTGGAGCACGTACGCCGACAGGAAATGTCTCACCCCTGAAACTGTCGTACCCACCCGGCACCATGAGAAGTCATTACCAGACATGGATGGGAGAAGCGGGTGGCGCAGACTCGCAGCGCGGTGACAAGCGGCACTGTCTACGCGCTCAAGGACCCCCGTGACTTTCGTGTCGCCTATATCGGGGCGACCACGAAGACACTTGCTGCGCGTTTGTCCGGACATCTCAAGGACCCTGCGTCTGAGCCACTGCGGAAGTGGATTGCCGTGCTTAAGGAAGCTGGCTTGACTCCCGTCATCGAACCGCTGCGCCAGAACGTGCCGGTCGGTCGGCTGAAGGCGGCCGAGGACGCCGAGATCCACGACCGGACGCTGCGCCGTGAGCCGCTCTTGAACGTCAACGGCAAGGCAGCCGCGTTGAAGATCCTCGAAGAGCGGGCCGAAGCGAAACACCGTCGGCGGGAGCTCACCTTCTGGCGGGCGACCGCCGCGCGAATTCGCGCTGTCACGAGCCCGCTTCGTCCCGGTTTCGATACGACTGTGATCCTGTCGAACGAGACTTGGGCAGCGGTCGAGCAGGTCGCAGCGGTGCACGAAGCGATGGAGGCCGCACGCAAAGAACCACCCAGGCCGCGGCACGAGATCAACGATCCCGACAACTACCTAACCGAGAGCGCACGGTTGATGAGCGTGTTCGGGCGTGTCGTCGACGAGGCCGAGCACCTCGTCGTCGATGAGGCATACCGCCAGGTGGGGCTCGAGGATCTTTGGGGAATCTGGAAGGAGAAGGTCCACGAGTGTGTCCTAGCCACAGCCAGCACCCGCCGGTTCGCCAACCGTCAGGAAGCTGAGCGCTACCTCGCCCTGATCCGATGGTATCTAGCCGTCATCCCGCCGTGGCGGCTCCTGGCCCACCGATGCGGCATCCCGAAAGCCGGCCCAGAATTTCACGCCTGGGTCACCAATGACGAAGACGTACGCACCGCCCTACGCATCGTCGAACGGCGCGATCCCTTCGTCGGCCGTGCGGCCGACGACTTCGTCCGCGAAGGCCAGTTCGGGCCTGGCCTGCTACTCGACGTCCTCGACACCCTCACGACCGTCTACAGCCGCCGAGCCGTGCACCCAGGTGCCGCCGGCCAGGTCCTACGTCTGTTCGCGCGGCACGGCTACCTCGATGATCAGACGAAGAAAGTCTTGCTTACGGTCGATCCCGAGGCTCTCGATCGGATCTACGGACCCGACCACGGTGCCCGGATCGACACGGACCTCGACCTGGCGCCTGGCACCGGCGCCGCAGTGATCCGCCACCTCGGGACTCTGATGAAGAACAACGAAGACCTGCGTGTCCTGGTCAAGCGGGTCAACGCCCAGCTGCCCGTTGCCGCGATACCCGACCTCGACGACAACCTGGCCTGGGCGCCCGGAGCCCGGGCCGTCGTCGCCTCCCTCATTTCCGCTGGGCGGATCAAAGCGCCGCAGCCGCAGGCGACCGCCTACATCGATGCCCTACGTGCATGGTGGACACCGCGGCCGTCCGCTCAGTAGATGTCCACGGCCGACCGCCGCTACCCGCGCGGGTAGCGGTGCGAGGACGGAGAGGCGAAGCAGATATGACCGTTCCGTCGCCTCCAACGGGTGATTCCAGGACGTCACCGAACCGTCGCGCACACGAGTGTCCCGCACATGTTTGCGACGTGTTTGCGCAGTTCGGGGCGCTTATGGCCTTGACAATGGTCGGAAAACCCGACGGCACCATCATCGCCGACCGGCCCGGCTCGCCGTCGCTGGACATGCTGCGGGCCTGGCTGGACCGGTGGGAAGCGGCTGGCCGCCCTGGCGTCGACGCCTACACCGCCACCCTTGTGGCCCACGACGGCGGTGACTTTCCCGGCTGGGACCTCCGTGCTCAGCTGACCACTGCCTTAAGCACGGCGCCGGCACGAGACAACGCCGTGGCAAGCGATCCATGAGGCGACCAGCCAGGACGGGTCGACCGTTGACCGGATCTTGTGTGCGCCGGGGCCGGCGGCGACGCTGGCCCGATGGCAGGCGAGCACTACCGTGACCTGCGGTGAAGCCACGATCGGGCGACTGCCGCCGTGGCGCGGGCCGCGAACTGTCGGTGGCAGCCCATTACCTTGCGCTTTCACCTGGACAACACCTCGGGTTTCGGAAACAGAAGGAGCACAGATGACCATCGCCGTCGTGTCGACAACACGTCACCGGAAGCGCTGCGCGCCGGGCTTACGGCGCGGCTCGTCGAGCAGAACTGGATCCGCACGCCGGCAGTGCAAGCAGCGTTCCGGACGGTGCCTCGGTCCCGCGACCGCTGTCCATGGGCGGACACATTCAACAGCAGCTCGACGCCGGTAACCCCGCGTACGCCGGGCAAATCGGCGAGCCGGACGGCTACCCGCCCCGCCGCCGCGTTCATCCTCACCCACCGCCAGGCCCTGCTGACATGACGACGGTGTAGGTTCCCACTTTGAAAGGCCTTTGTAGCGTTGTTGACCTGCGGGTTTCTGCAAGTTCCCAGTGGGCCACGTCTATTTTCTCACGGCGGTGGCCCTTCAGGTTGGGTGGCGCGTCTGGGACCGCTGACCACCTTCGCGTACTGGCGCTACGGCGGCAGGCGGCTCCGTGGGCGTAAGGCTTTGCCAGGAGGCGGTCACCGATAGGGACGACGCAGAAGGGACAGCTCATCGACGAAGATGCGGTACGCCGCCGTCCCAGACGCATCGAAATAGTTCGGGGCGTGGCTCATCGAATTGCGCCAGATATCGAAGCACGCTGGTGGTGTCGCCGAATTCCGTGCCGAGCACGATTGCCTTCAGCGACCGCGGGACGTCTAGGTAGAGAGGGTTGTCAAGTTCAAGCTCAGGCGGATCGAAACGCACTTGCACGAGCCGGGTCTCCCGCTCGTGCTGCCACACAGTGCTCTTGCGACCGTAGAGCGCCGCGATAGTCCTGGCGTTAAGCAGGCGGCCGAGTGCTGTTCGCAACGAGTCAAGGTGGTCGAACTCGCCTTCAAGCGGAACCTGCAGCGGAGCATCGTGGTACTCCACATCAACGAAGCTGCTGACGCTGTTGGCACGCACCCACGTATCCGACGCCTCCGAGAACTCGGCACCCAGCGTTTCCGCGTCGAATACCAGGCAGACGCCGCGATGGCGATCGCCGTATCGAT
>NZ_QHHV01000539.1:0-1168 GCF_003947245.1 Actinoplanes sp. ATCC 53533
AGCGGGTGGTGCTCTATTCGGTCGCGATCGCGATGGTCTGGCAGTCGCTGGGCTACTACATGGTCCTCTACATGGCGAGCATGTCGAGCATCCCGGAGGACCTGTACGAGGCCTCGGCGCTCGACGGCGCCTCGGCCGGCCGGCAGTTCTTCACCCTCACGCTGCCGCTGATCTGGCAGAACCTGCGCACCTCGCTGACCTTCTTCATCATGAGCGCGGTCAACCTCAGCTTCGTGCTGGTCCGCGCGATGACCGGCGGCGGGCCGGACGGCTCCTCCGAGGTCCTGCTCAGCTACATGTACAAGCAGGCGTACACGAACTCGTCGTACGGCTACGGCATGGCCATCGGCGTCGTCATCTTCGCGTTCTCGTTCCTGGTGTCGCTGCTGGTGAGCCGCGCGACCCGGCGCGAGCCCCTCCAGTTCTGACAGGACGGCCACCATGACCACGATCAAAACGTCCGGGCGGGGCCTCGCGCACCTGCTCGTGGTCGTGATCGCGCTGCTCATCGCGGTCCCGGTCGGCTGGGTGCTGCTGGCCTCGGTCAAGCGCAGGAGCGAGTTCTTCGGCAGCCCGTGGGCCCTGCCGGAGGGCCTGCACCTGCGGAACTACGTCGACGCGTTCGTCACCGCGCACATGGGCCGGTACTTCGCGACCTCGCTGTTCGTCACGCTGCTCGGCCTGGCGTTCGTGCTGGCGGTCTCGGTGCCGGCCGCGTACGTCATCGCCCGGTACGACTTCCGCGGCAAGGCCGTCGTGGAGCTCGCGCTGCTCGCCGGCCTGTTCGTCAACGTCAACTACATCGTCGTGCCGATCTTCCTGATGCTCCTCGACTGGGACCGTACGCTGGTCGACGCCTTCCCGGACGGGCTCTTCCTGGACAACCCCGCGATGCTGGCGCTGGTGTACGCGGCCACCTCGATCCCGTTCACCGTCTACCTGCTCGCCGCGTACTTCCGGTCGATCCCGGCCGACTACGAGGAGGCCGCGGCGCTGGACGGGGCGTCCCGGTTTCGGATCATGACCCGGGTGATGCTGCCGATGGCCCGGCCGGCCGTCACGACGGTGATCCTGTTCAACTTCCTGGCCTACTGGAACGACTTCATCATCGCGCTCACCCTGCTGCCCGGCTCGGGCAGACGCTGCAGGTCGGCCTCCTCAACCTGAT
>NZ_QHHV01000540.1:0-1189 GCF_003947245.1 Actinoplanes sp. ATCC 53533
TCCGCGTCCGACCCGGCGTAGCTTCACCGCCGACTACAAGGCTGCGGTGGTGGCCGAGTACGAGGCCGCGCCGCACGGCGAGAAATCCGCGGTCCTGCGCCGGGAAGGTCTGTTCCATTCCCACGTCCAGGAATGGACCCGGGCTCGCAACGCCGTCGCGCCGGCCGGATCCACGAATGGTTCTGCAGGCCCGTCGACGACGGCCCGGTTGTCGCGGGCCGAACGCGAGACCGAACGGTTACGCGCGGAGAATGCCCGGCTGAACGCGAAACTCGCCCAGACCCAGGCAGCCCTGTCGATCATGGGAAAAGCACACGAGCTCTTGGCGTCGCTGGCCGAGAGCACGGACACACCGCCGCCGTCGAGCCGCTGATCGAGCAGGCCCTGCACGCCCTCACCGAGGCCGGGACACCCGTGCGGACAGCGTGCCGACTGCTGGGACGTTCCCGGGCCACCCACTACCGCCACGCGCGCGGCCCGATCCTGGGACCCAAACCCCGGCGCCGACCGGGCCCGCAAGCCCTCGACACCGACGAACGGGCCGCGGTCCTGAAGGTGATCAACCAGAGCGGCTACGGCGAGTTGTCGATCGGGCAGATCTGGATCCGTGAACTCGACGAAAACCGGTACTGGTGCTCACTTTCGAGCATGTACCGCATCGCCGCCGCCGCGGGCCAAACCCGCGAACGACGACGCCAGGCCACCCACCCGGCCAAGGTCAAACCCGAACTCGTCGCCGACGCACCCTCGCAGGTCTGGACCTGGGACATCACCAAGCTCCGCGGGCCGGCGAAAGGAATCTGGTATCACCTGTACGTCCTGATCGACATCTACTCCCGCTACAACCCGGGCTGGATCCTCGCCGCCGCCGAGGACTCCGTGCTGGCCCGCGACTTCATCGACGAGGCCATCGCCCGCAACGGCCAGATCCCGCACACCGTGCACGCCGACCGGGGCACCTCGATGACCTCCCAGCCGGTATCGGCGCTGCTGGCCAACCTCGGCGTCACCCGCACCCATTCCCGGCCCCGAATATCGGATGACAACCCGTTCTCCGAGGCACAGTTCAAGACGTTGAAATACCTGCACGATTTCCCCGGATCATTCCCGAATCTATCGGCCGCGCGGGCGTACTGCGACGGGTTCTTCGCCGAGTACAACCACGTCCACCGCCACTCCGGGATCGGCT
>NZ_QHHV01000541.1:0-1137 GCF_003947245.1 Actinoplanes sp. ATCC 53533
GAGTCCGAGACGTGGAAGTCGATCGGCGGGGCGCGAGCAGCACGCCGGACACCGGCACCGAAGAGGAACGTCACGAGGAAGCCGATCGCGAACAGCATCGGCGTCTCGAAGCTGATCTGGCCGCGCCACATCGTGCCGATCCAGACGAAGAACTTCATGCCGGTCGGGACCGCGATGAGGAAGCTCAGGAAGCTGAAGAACGGCAGCAACACCTGGCCGGTGACGAACATGTGGTGCGCCCACACGCTCATCGACAGCGCCGCGATCAGCAGGGTCGCGCCGACCAGGCCCTTGTAGCCGAAGACCGGCTTGCGGCTGAAGACCGGGATGACCTCGGTGATGATGCCGAAGAACGGCAGCGCGACGATGTAGACCTCGGGGTGGCCGAAGAACCAGAACAGATGCTGCCAGAGCATCGGGCCGCCGGTTTCGACGTCGAAGACGTGCGCGCCGAGCACCCGGTCGGCGGCCAGCGCGAACAGCGCGGCGGCCAGGAACGGGAAGACCATGATCACCAGGAGGCTGGTGACCAGGATGTTCCAGGTGAAGATCGGCATCCGGAACATCGTCATGCCGGGGGCGCGCAGCGTGATGATCGTCGTGATCATGTTGACGCCGCCGAGGATGGTGCCGAGGCCGGACAGGGCCAGGCCGACGACCCACATGTTGCCGCCGACGCCCGGCGAGTGCAGGGAGTCGCTGAGCGGGGTGTACGCGAACCAGCCGAAGTCGGCCGCACCGCCCGGGGTCAGGAAGCCGCTGATGGTGATCAAGCCACCGAACAGATACAGCCAGTATGCGAAGGCGTTGAGCCGCGGGAACGACACGTCCGGCGCGCCGATCTGGATCGGCACCACGAAGTTCGCGAAGGCGAACACGATCGGCGTCGCGAAGAACAGCAGCATGATCGTGCCGTGCATGGTGAACAGCTGGTTGTACTGCTCCGGCGACAGCACCTGCATGCCCGGCTGCGCCAGCTCGGTGCGCATGAGCAGCGCCATGAATCCGCCGAGGATGTAGAACACGAAGGCGGTGATCATATACATGATCCCGATCTGCTTCGCGTCCGTCGTCCGCAGGATCCGCGCGAGGGCCGAGCCCTTTACCTGCGGTCGCACCGGCCAGGGCCGGGTCACG
>NZ_QHHV01000542.1:0-1055 GCF_003947245.1 Actinoplanes sp. ATCC 53533
GTGAAGACCGTGTGCCTGTTCAGCCAGTTCTGCTGCTGGGTGGTCAGCGCGTTGTCGTTGATCTCGCGCACGCCGACCACGTAGTCCTGCGGCTTGTCGTTGGTCAGCGTGTAGCGGTCCACGTCCAGCTTCGGGCCGAAGTCGTAGAAACCGCGGACCTGCTGCTGCTGGGTGTAGGCCTCGGAGACCAGCTGCGGGTCTATCAACCGCACGTTCTGCGCGCTGGTGTCGGACGCGAGCGTCGCCGGTGGCACGGTCACCGCGGCCGTGTACGGCCGTACCTCCGTGGCGGAGAGCCCGAACGCCGCCCTGGTGGCCTCGATCGACCGTTTGATGTACGGCGCTTCCTTGTCCGCCAGGCTCGGCTGGACCGTGAAGTTCTGCACCGCCAGCGGATAGATGCCGCCGATCGCGACCGCGGAGATGGCGAGCAGGGCCAGCGAGACGCCGGGCCAGACCAGATTCCGCATCACCGCGTTGGAGAACACGACGATCGCGATGGCCACCACGATGGAGATGTAGGCCAGGATCTCCTTGGCCGGCAGCAGCGCGTTGACGTCGGTGTAGCCGGCGCCGTACAGGCCCGGGGAGACGTGCTGCTCGAGCAGCAGCGCCCGCTGGTCCAAGATGTACGCGACCGCCTTGAGCAGCACGAAGAACGCCACCAGGGTGGTCAGGTGGGCCCGCGCGGCGGCGGTCATCCGGTCACCGACGCCCTGCAGGCGCACGCCGCCGAAGATGTAGTGCACGGCCAGCGCGCCGATCACCGACAGCACGATCGTGGTGAAGCCGACGCCGAGCACGTAGCGCCACAGCGGGTATTCGAAGATGTAGAAGCCGACGTCGACGTGATGCTCCGGGTCCTGCACGCCGAACGGCTGGGAATTCCGGAAGAGCATCCAGTCCTTCCAGCGGCTCTGCGCGGACAGACCGGCGAAGAAGCCGATGACGACCGAGATGATCGTGATCCAGGTGCCGAGCCGGGGCTGGATGACCATCCGGTAGCGCTCGAGCGTGGCCTGCTCGGCCGAGTGCGGCCGGAGCGAGCGGCCGGA
>NZ_QHHV01000543.1:0-1234 GCF_003947245.1 Actinoplanes sp. ATCC 53533
GGTGTGATGCTGGACGAGGAGCGGGCTGCGGAGTTGCGGGCGGTGCTGAACAGCCGGGATGTGCCGGCGGTGGTCGCGACCCGGGCGCGGATCGTGTTGTGGATGGCCGAGGGCCGTCGGCGTAAGGACGTGGCCGAGTTGGCCGGGGTGTCGTTGCCGACGGTGGATCGGTGGGTGGCCCGGTACGCCGGTGATGGTCTGGCCGGTTTGGAGGACGGCTCTCATGCCGCGCCGCGTGAGCAGGTGCCGGCCTGGGTACGCGGGCGGATCCTGGCGTTGTCCCGGATGTCGCCGCCGGTCGAGACGGGGTTGTCGCACTGGTCGAGCCGGGAGATGGCCGCGTATGTGAAGCGGGTCGAGGGTGTGGCGGTGTCCTGGCATTACGTGGCGAATCTGTGGCGGGACAACGGGTTGCAGCCTTACCGGCAGGGCACGTTCAAGCTGTCGAAGGATCCGGCGTTCGCGGAGAAGGTCGCCGACGTGATCGGTTTGTATCTGGACCCGCCGGGCGGGGCGGTGGTGTTGTCGATCGACGAGAAGACCCAGATCCAAGCGTTGGATCGGACCCAGCCGTTGTTGCCGCTGGACTTCGGCCTGTCGGAGAAGCGCACGCATGACTACAAGCGGCACGGCACCACGAATCTGTTCGCGGCGTTGAACACCGGCACCGGCGAGGTTTTCGCGGACTGCCATCCCCGGCGCACCGCGGTGGAGTTCCTCGGCTTCGTCAAACGAGCCGTGAAACCGCATGCGGGTAAGGAGATCCACGTCGTGCTGGACAACCTGTCCACCCACGACACCCCCGAGGTCCGGGCCTGGCTGGCGGCGAACCCGAACGTCACCTTCCACTTCACCCCGGTCGGATCGTCGTGGATCAACCAGATCGAAACCTGGTTCGGGATCATCACCAAGCAGGCCATCCGCCGGGGCACGTTCACCTCGGTCAACGCCCTGATCCACCGCATCCGCGCCTACATCGAGCACTGGAACACCGATCCGGAACCGTTCGTCTGGACCGCCACCGCCGACGAGATCCTGGCCAAGGTCCGCTGGGTGCAGGCCAGTGTCAGGCAACTCGTCGACAACAACGCCAAGTAACACAACCAGAATCACGCGACACTAGTGTTGGCGCTCGCTCGACGCTCCACCCGGCGCCCTGCGTGACCCCTCGCCGCGTTCATCTCCGACTGCTTCACCACCGTGTGCCGCCTACGCGAAGACCACGAGTCCCGCG
>NZ_QHHV01000544.1:0-997 GCF_003947245.1 Actinoplanes sp. ATCC 53533
GACCGGCGCGAAGAACATCCTGCTCGTCGGCATCGACGCTCGCAAGAATCAAGCATCCGGTACGCCGATCCGCTCCGATTCGATTATTCTTCTGCACATCTCGGCCGACCTTCGGCAGGGATACCTGATCTCTCTGCCCCGCGACAGCTATGTGAGCATCCCGGCGTACGACAACGGCAAGATGTCGTGGGCCGGCGGCAAGAGCAAGATCAACGCCGCGTTCGCGTACGGCAGTCGCGGCCTGAACGGGCCCGAGGCGTTGTCACGCGGCTTCGAGCTGCTCACCGTGACCGTCAAGAAGGTCACGGGCATCACACCAGATGCCGGCGCGATCATCGATTTCCAGGGCTTCCGCAAGGTCGTCGAGGTCCTCGGCAGGGTATGCATGTACGTCGACGAGGACACCACATCCATCCATATCGGACGCGACCGCAGCGGCAAACCCGCCGGCCCATACGTGATCAACAAGGACGGCACCCTGCGCAGCAAGGTGCCGGGTGTCACCGCGAACTTCTACGCAAAAGGCAACCGCTGCTTCACTCCTGCCGAGGCGCTCGACTTCGTTCGCCAACGCGATCTGCTGGCCAACAAGGACTACGACTACGGCCGGCAGCGTCATCAGCAGCAGTTCCTCAAAGCCGTGCTCAAGCAGGCGGTGAGCGACGGCCTCAACTCGCCGACCAAGCTGCCCGGCCTACTGTCCGCAGTCGGCAAGACGATGACGGTCGACTCAGGTGGTGTCTCCCTGGAGGACTGGGTCTTCGCCATGCGTGGACTCAACCCGGATGATCTGGTGACTATCAAGACCAACGCAGGCCGGTTCAACAGCAAGTCGGTACCGGGCGTGGGCAGCGTCGAGGTTCTCAGTGACGACAGCTTGCAGCTGCTGAAGGCCGTCAAGAACGACGACGTCGCCGCCTTCGCCCAGTCTCACCCGTCCTGGGTCTCGGCGACCTAACGGGTTCCTCTTCTTTCATCGGCTCCGCGCTTTAGATTC
>NZ_QHHV01000545.1:0-1073 GCF_003947245.1 Actinoplanes sp. ATCC 53533
GTCCTGCACGCCGGTCATCACACCGTGGACCGCGAGGGCGGTCACGGCGTAGTGCCGGCGGTCGCGGGCGGCCGTGAGGATCTGGGCGGTCGCGGCCTCGTAGTCCACCGCGTCGACCAGCACGCCGAGGACGTTCTTCTTGCCCTGCGAGATCACGGCTGGGGCACCCACTTGTCGACGTTGGCCTCGTAGATCTCCTGGAGGATCATCGGGACGTCGTAGACCTGCTTCCACTGCGGGTAGTCGGCCTGGAACGCCGCCATCGAGCCGATCCACCACTGGTGGTCGCCGATCCGGTTGTCGTCGACATACTCGGTGACCATCTCGGTGCCACTGATCTTCTCGGCCAGGGCGAAGGCCTCGAGGTTGGAGCAGTTCGAGTGCCGGCCGCCGCCGAGGTTGTAGACCGCCGCCGAGCGCGGGTCGCGGAAGAACGCCTCGAACGCGCTGAGCACGTCGTGGCTGTGGATGGCGTCGCGGACCTGCTTGCCCTTGTAGCCGAAGATCCGGTAGAGCCGCCGCTCCATGTTCGCCCGCATCACGTAGCCGAGGAAGCCGTGCAGCTCGGTCGCCGAGTGGGCCGGCCCCGTCAGGGTGCCACCCCGGAAGATCGCCGTCTTCATGCCGAAGTAACGCCCGTATTCCTGGGCCATCACATCAGCCGCGACCTTCGACGCGCCGAAGACCGAGTGCAGGCACTGGTCGATCGACATGTCCTCGGTGATGCCGCCCGCGTACGGATGAGCGGGGTCGATCTCCCAGCGGGTCTCCTGCTCGATCAGCGGGAGCCGGTTCGGGGTGTCGCCGTACACCTTGTTGGTGGAGCAGTGGATGAACGCCGCGTCGATGCAGTGCTCGCGGGTGTTCTGCAGCATGTTGAGCGTGCCACCGGCGTTCACGTCGAAGTCGGTGAACGGGTCGCGCACGGCCCAGTCGTGCGAGGGCTGCGCGGCGGTGTGGATCACGACCGCGATGTCGGTGCCGTACTTCCGGAAGATCTTCCCCAGCGAGTCCCTGTCCCGGATGTCGACCCCGTGGTGCGAATACGCCGCGCCGAGGTCCGCCGTGAGCTG
>NZ_QHHV01000546.1:0-1127 GCF_003947245.1 Actinoplanes sp. ATCC 53533
CCGGGCGTTGAGTTCGAGGTTGAACTGCGCGAGCTCGGTCTGGAAGGTGGGATCGGCGAGGTTGGCCAGGATCTCGGCGTTGCGCATGGCCGGCTCGGCGTCCGCGTCCATGAGGTTGAGCTCGATCTCGAGACCCGTCATCGGGCTCTCGGTTTCGAAGGCGAAGTCATCCAGCATCAGCGCCAGGACGTCGAGGCAGCGCCGGACCTTCCGCCGGTAGTGGACCCGGTCGTCTTGCGAGAAGACGACCCCGGAGAGGTCCTTGCCCATCGCACCTCCTGGCACATTCGCGTGAGGCTCTCACGTTATGTGGAACGCATAACCAAGGCCAGGGACTAATCGGACACACATCAGCTCTGGGTAAGCGCGCGACGGCGCATCGTTTACCCTCGCACCCCCGTGACGATGCCGCTAGTAGCGGCGGAAGACGAGCAGAGCGCCGCCCGAATGGACGACGCTCTGCTCGGATCGGTGCGGGATCAGGCCTGGCGGATGGCCTCGCCCTCGATCTCGATCTTTACCTTCTTGCCGATCATGACGCCGCCGGACTCAAGCGCCATGTTGTAGGTCAGGCCCCAGTCCTCGCGGTCGATCTCGGTGGTCGCGCTGAAACCGAAGACCTGCTGACCGTACGGGCTGGTGGTCGCGCCCTCGAACTCGACGACCAGCTCGACCGCCTTGGTGACGTCCTTGATGGTGAGCTCACCGTCGAGGACGAACTCGGCGCCGGCGTGCGACTTGATGCCGGTGCTGCGGAAGGTGATCGCCGGGTACTTCTCGGCCTCGAAGAAGTCGCCGGTGCGCAGGTGGTTGTCGCGGTCGACGTTGCCGGTCTGCACGCTCGCGGTCGTGATCGACGCGGTGACCGAAGACTGCAGCGGGTCCTCGGCGATGGTGATGGTCGCATCAGCCTCGGCGAAGTTGCCGCGCACCTTGCTGACCATCAGGTGACGCACCACGAAGCCGACCCGCTTGTGCGCGGCATCCAGCTGGTAGGTGCCGGCGGCCGGGATCTGGAGACCCTCGAACTCGCGGGTGCTGGCGACGGAGTCGGTCATGACAGTTCCTCTCGAAGCAGAGTCAAGTTGTTGTCTGACGGAGCAACTATATGCCAAGCAATATTCCCC
>NZ_QHHV01000547.1:0-1155 GCF_003947245.1 Actinoplanes sp. ATCC 53533
ACACCACCCACGCCGGCCAGGACTGGGAACGCGACGTCGCAGACTGCCTGCAACTGATGTTCCGCCAACCCGGCACACCGGGGTCGGCCAACCTGCTGAACGCTGCCGTCGGCAGATACCTACAGGCTCGTCCAGAGAAGGGCTTCATCTCCTACCGAACCCGGCTCGGGGTCACCCTCGCACTGATCGCACAGCCATCCGATCCCGGCCTTGCCGCCCGCGTTCTCCAACACGCAACGGAATCGGTAATCGCCTCGGACGACGGATACGGCGCCAGAGACCTATCCGGCTCGAATGGCCTACTCGGGACAATCACGGCCGGTCAGCGTGAGAAGCTCACCGCGATCATGACCGCCAGCGGCCTATACGGCGTCTCACCCAACGATCCGGTCATCACACACCTGACGAGCATGGCCGCCGAGGCAGCGAAGGTTCTTACCGAATCACTACCCCGGATCGCAAGCACAGCGTGAACCATGCGAGTGGATCACACGAGAACATGCCGATCGCTCGCGTCAGTCAAGCGAGGCGGTGTCAGGGGAATGACCATGGCTCACGATGAGCACGTGGAGATCAACTTTCCCGTGCTTTTTAGCGAGTACGAACAGCTCGGCGTTGACTGCCTGCTGCTGTCGGCCTATCCCATTAACGAGATCTTCCACGTCAAGGCCCGCGCTCTCGCCGCGATCAACAACTTCTGGGTGCCGCTGTCGGGGCCAGCGCAGACCGGGCACCTGGTGCCGTCCGGGTTAGACGGCCCTAACGGTGCCCGATCGCTGACCTCGCACCGTCCGGCGATCTCGTCGTGGCCGAGCTCGACCGCGAGGATCCGCAAGCTACATGTCGCGCTGAACCTCGCTCGTCCGTGGCGAGCGCTGGCCCGGCACGGACAGATCTACCGGGACCGTCAGGTGAGTGATCCGCGCAGCGTCGACCGCACCGCGATCTGACCACGGGCTGACGACAGTCGGAGTGGTGATGGCGTGTCCGCCGGTCGAGCAGTGGCTCCACCATGCGCCCCGTGCCGGTTCGGTTCCCACCGCGCTGGCAGCGCGGCGGCAACGGCTTCGCGTTGGAGGTGGTGGTGCTGCTGATCCGCAACTGCTCCTCGCTGCACTGCCGAGGATCTGCTGATCGCCCCGACCCAGCGAGCCA
>NZ_QHHV01000548.1:0-1088 GCF_003947245.1 Actinoplanes sp. ATCC 53533
CGGGGCGCCTTCGACGTGTTTCGGCAGCGGTTCGATGTTGAGGGCGCGGCAGATGTCCTTGGCGCGCATCCCGTCTGGCGTGGTGCGCAGCACGCCGAGGATCTGCTGATAGGCGGAACTGGTCACGGTGGGGTCGTCGGCGGTGAACTCGTCCGCGGCGAATGTCTGCAGGGTGCTGCGCGTGGTCGCGAGGTCGGCCAACTCGCCGTCGAGGAGGGTGAGTTCGTCGGTCAGGGCGCTGATCTGCGCGTGCAACTGCCCGGCTCGGTGCGTTGCTGCGACTTCCCGGTCGGTGATCAGTCCGAGGATCGTCTCGAGATGCATGCCGTTCACCGGTGTCGCCAGGTCGGGGTGCTGGTTCCGGTCAACCGGCGGACCATGTTCGCCATCGACGCCCACAGCGTCCTTGACACCGATGATTCGGGCCGGGCCTCGTATTCGCGGACCAGACGGCGGTGCAACATCAGCGTGCCGTTGACCTGCTCAACGATCCACCTTTTCTTGACCGGTATGAACCCGGGCCGGGCGTCGGATCGTTTAACGGCCTCGACATCGATGCCCAGGACCGCGCCGTGCAGTGCGAAATCCTGCTTGAACCCGGCATCGACCCAGGCGTGGGTGACGGTCGGGGTGTGCTCGGCGACCTTGTCGAGCAGCCGGATCCCGATCGCGTTGTCGGTGACCGACGCCGCGGTCACGACCACCGCGATGATCAGGCCCAGCGCGTCCACCGCCAGGCCGCGTTTACGGCCGGGGACTTTCTTACCAGCGTCTTTGCCGGTCGTCGCCGCAGGCACATGATTCGCGGCGCGGATCGACTGGGTATCCACCGCGACCGCGCTGGGATCCTCGGCCCGGCCGGCTCTCTCCCGCGTCTGACAGCGCAGCAGGTCATGGATCGTCTGGTCGGTGCCGTCGTCACGCCACAAGCCGAAGTAGTAGTACGTCACCGGCTTCTGCGGCAAGTCGTGCGGCAGATACGCCCACTGACACCCGGTCCGGTTCTGATACAAGATCGCGTTCACGATCTCCCGCAGATCCTGCTCGCCCAGCCGACCCGCGACCGAGACACGCCTCGCCCTCCAGGC
>NZ_QHHV01000054.1:0-23412 GCF_003947245.1 Actinoplanes sp. ATCC 53533
GGTCCGCAACGTGGTGAACAGCCGGGAGATCTGGATCATCCCGTCGGTCAACCCGGACGGCGCCGAGTACGACGTCGCGACCGGCAGCTACCGCTCGTGGCGCAAGAACCGCCAGCCCAACTCCGGCTCGTCGTACGTCGGCACCGACCTGAACCGCAACTACGGCTACCGCTGGGGCTGCTGCGGCGGCTCGTCCGGCAGCACGTCCTCGGACACCTACCGGGGCCCGTCGGCGTTCTCGGCGCCCGAGACCAGGGTGATCCGCGACTTCGTCAACAGCCGGGTCGTCGGCGGCGTGCAGCAGATCAAGGCCGCGATCGACTTCCACACGTACTCGGAACTGGTGCTCTGGCCGTTCGGTCACACCACCGCGAACACCACCACCGGCATGAACGCGGACCAGAACAGCACGTTCGCGACGCTGGGCCGGCAGATGGCGGCGACCAACGGATACACACCTGAGCAGTCGAGCGATCTCTACATCACCGACGGTGACTCGCTCGACTGGCTGTGGGGCACGCACCGGATCTTCGCGTACACCTTCGAGCTGTATCCCACCAGCTCGTCGGCCGGCGGCTTCTACCCGCCCGCCAGCGTGATCACCCGGGAGACCAGCCGGAACAGGGAGGCCGTGCTGCTGCTGGCGGAGGCGGCCGACTGCCCGTACAAGGTGATCGGTAAGCAGTCCACCTACTGCTGATCCGTTCGCAGGTCCTGGCTGCCCGGCACAGCTCTAGAGCTGTGCCGGGCACCATCCTCCTAGCGGCGGTGGACGGCCGCCGCCTGGCCAGGATCTGGCCGCTGGGCTGAGGCCGCCCGGCCCGCGCGCTGGGGACCTCGCGCGAGCACGTACCCGAGCAGGATCGTCATGACGCCGACTCCTGCCCACATGGCCTGCTGCCAGCCGTCGACGAAGGACTCCTGGGCGGCCCGGACCAGCGCCTGCGCCTGGGCGCTCGTGCCGTCGGCGGTGGCGATGGCGGTGGCGATGCCTTCCCGGGCGGCCTCGGCGTCGGCGCCGGGAAGTCCGTCGAGCCGGGTGTCGACGGCGTCGCGGTAGCCGGCGGACAGGACCGCTCCGAGCAGGGCAACGCCGAGCGCGGTGCCGAACTCCCTGGTGACGTCGTTGAGCGCGGACGCGACGCCCTGTCGCGCACGAGGCAGGGCGGTCGTGATGGCCTCGGTGGACGGTGTCATCGTCAGGCCCATGCCGAGTCCCATGGCGAGCATGCCGGGCAGCACCGAGAGGTAGCCGCCGTCGACGGAGACGAAGGTGGCCATGAGGGCCAGTCCCGCGCCGCCCAGGAAGATCCCGGACGCCATGGTCGAGCGGGCTCCGACCCGCGCGGCTGCTCGTGGGGCGAGCCCGGAGGCGAGCATCATCAGCAGCGCCATCGGCATGAGCGCCAGGGTGGAGCGAAGGCCGGACCAGCCGAGCACCGCCTGAAAGTACGGGAAGAGGACGACGAAGATCCCCGCCTGCACGCCGAAGACCGCCAACAGCGACACGGAGCCGCTGGCCAGGCCTCGCTTGCGGAAGAGGCGGACATCGAGGAGGGGCGCCTGCTGCCGCAGTTCCCAGGCCACGAAGCCGACGGCGCCGATGACGCCGACCAGGAGGCTCAGGAGCGTCACGGGCGCGGTCCAACCCCGTTCCGGACCCTCGTGAAGAACGAAGATGAGCCCGACCGCGGCGACCACGGACGCCAGCGAGCCGACGGTGTCGAATCCGTGTGCCGACTCCTCGCGTGAGTTCGGGATGGATCGCAGCGTCATGCCGATGGCCACCGCGACGAGCGCGACCGGCAGGACGAAGAGCCATCGCCAGCTGGCCAGGTCGACCAGGACCGCCGACAGGTACATCCCGAGGATGCCGCCCCCGCCGGCGACGCCGGTCCAGACGCCGATCGCCTTGGAGCGTTCCTCGTCCGGAAACGTCGAGGTGACGACGGCCAGGGTGACCGGCATGATCATCGCGGCGCCCACGCCGCTGAGGAGCCGCGCCGCGATCATGACCTCGGACGACGTGGCGACGCCCGCCGCGGCGCTCGCCGCCCCGAAGACGATCAACCCCGCGAGCAGCACCGGCCGCCGGCCCCACCGGTCGCCGAGGGCGCCGAGCGGCAGGAGCAGCGCGGCCAGGCTGATGGTGTAGGTGTTGATGATCCACAGGACGGTGCTCTGCGAGGCGCCGAACGCGAGGGCGATCTCCTGCTGGGCGACGTTCAGCCCGGAAACCGAGGCGATGACCGCCATGAGGGCGATGCACACCGCGACCAGGATCGCGCGACGCCGGCGGGGGTCATGAATCGTTGGGTCGGCGGCGTCCACCGGGGGAGCCACATCAGGGGAGATCATGCACGGACCTTTCGTTTGTGCGCGGGGGGTGATCAGGGGCGTCGGGTGGCGCGCACGACGACGTCGTGCAGTGGCTTCGCCTGGCCGCCGGGGCCGGTGACCGTGCGGATGTGCTCCGCGGCGGTGACGACCGTCCACTTGGTGCTGTCCAGGCCGGCGGTGATGTCCGTGAGGGTGACCGATGCCTCGGCGGGCGGGTGGTGCCCGTGCCCGGTCGCTCCCGAGGCGTGCAGATGCCCGACGATCAGCAGGGTGCCGCCGGGCGCCACCCATGCGGAAATGCGGTCGTAGAAGGCCAGCTGCGGCATCGCGGGGTGCGCGTAGTGCGTCGTGACCAGGTCGAACCGCATGCCCGGGTCCCAGACGGTCAGGTCCGCTCCAACCCACCGCACGTGCCCGGACACCTCAATGTCCGTCGCGCGCCCGGCGGCGCGGGCGAGGGCCTCGGCCGCGATGTCGGCCGCGGTGACCTGCCAGCCGTGCGAGGCGAGCCAGATCGCCTCGGCCCCGGCACCGCACCCGGCATCCAGCGCCGTGCCCGGGACCAGGCTGCCGGTCTCGCGGACGAGATGCGGATTCGGGGGACTCCCGTCCATGGCTCCGGGTCCGTCATGGTGCGCCTGGTGCCAGCGCCGCTCCCAGTAGCCCTGGTCGAATTCGTGCTGCTCGGCCATCTGACCTGCTCCTTCACCGTCTTCGTGGGTACCGACGACTGTGATCGGCAGCGGTGCGATGCGCAAAGCTTCTTGCCAAATGGCAAACTGGGGGCATGGATGAGGAAGTGGATCGCACGCTTGACGCTGTCGGGCCGCGGCTGAAGCACCTTCGGCTCCGCCGCGCTATCACGCTCACCGACCTCGCGGAGGAAACCGGCATCTCCGCCAGCACGCTGTCCAGGCTCGAAGCGGGCCTGCGCCGTCCCACGCTCGAGCAGCTCCTGCCGCTCGCCCGGGTCTACGGCGTCACCCTCGACGAGCTCGTCGGCGCGCCACCGACCGGCGACCCCCGCATCAACCTGCGCCCCATCACCCGCAGCGACGGATCGACGATCCTGCCCCTGACCCGCAGGCCGGGAGGCATCCAGGCCTACAAGTTCGTGCTGCCGGCCGGGGCCGACGATCGCGAGCCCGACCTGCGCACCCACGAGGGCTACGACTGGGCCTACGTCCTCAACGGCACGCTGCGCCTGGTCCTCGGCGAGCACAATCTGATCCTCAAGCCCGGGGAGGCCGCGGAGTTCGACACCCGCACCCCGCACTGGTTCGGGGCCACCAGCTCCGGCCCCGTCGAATTCCTCAGCCTGATCGGCAAACAAGGCGAACGCGCACACGTCCGCGCCGCACCAAAACCAGGCCAGCCCGGATAGTCCGAACCAGGCGGCTGGCGGGTCTTGCCGACGGTGAGCGGGAGGGCGGGGTTCCACGCACGGACCTGGCAGGGGGAGGGCGGCCGGTTCATGAGCCGCCAGGCGATTGGCCGCCCTCTCCCGGTGTCGGCGGGAGCGACGGTCAGCACCATGCAACCAGGCACGACATGAATTTGATCTTGAACTTGACCTCGGTTTTGCGCGAGAACCGGCGGTCTGGGTTAGTTTCAGGGGGACCGCGTCGCAGCGAAGCCGGTGGGATTCCGGCGCTGTCCCGCAACTGTGAGCCCTTTTGGAGGGTCAAGCCAGGTCGCCTGCGCGCCGGTCGCGATTCAGCGCTCTCGGGGAGGGGCGCCTCGCGGGCCGGGTCCCTGTTCCGGTCGGCGATGCACCGCAGCCTCGGCCGACAGGAGGACAGGATGAGACGTGTTTTGACGGCCGCGATCGCGGCCGGTGCTTTGCTGCTCGGCGGGTGTGGCGGCGGTGGATCCGACGACGGCCCGGGGCCGTCCGCCGGGCCGGGCGGTGACTCTTTCCCGGTCACGGTGGGTTCGTTGACCTTGGCCGAGCGGCCCGAACGGATCGTGTCGCTCGCGCCCACCGCGACCGAGATGCTGTTCGCCATCGGCGCCGGTCCGCAGGTGGTGGCCGTTGACGACCAGTCGACCTATCCGGTGGACGCCCCGCGCACCGACCTGTCCGGCTTCAAGCCGAACGCGGAGGCCATCGCCGGGCGGAACCCCGACCTGGTGGTTGTCTCGGATGACCTCGACAAGATCGTCGACCAGCTCGGCAGGCTCAAGATCCCTGTGCTGTTCGCTCCCGCCGCCAAGGTGATCGACGATTCCTACCGGCAGATCGAGCAGCTTGGCGCGTTGACGGGCCATCGGGGCGAGTCGGCGGCGCTGGTGGGGCGGATGCGGGCGCAGATCGACAAGATCGTGCAGGGGGTGCCGGCCCGCGCCGGGTCGCTGAGCTACTACTACGAGATCGACCAGACCCTGTATTCCGCGACGTCCAAGACCTTCATCGGGTCCATTTTCGCGCTGTTCGGGCTCACCAACGTCGCCGACGCCGCCGATCCGGACGGCGCCAAGGACGGTTATCCGCAGCTCTCGCCGGAGGCGCTGGTCGCGGCGAACCCCGACCTGATCTTCCTAGCGGACAGCAAGTGCTGCGGGCAGTCGCCGGCGACGGTCAAGGCGCGGAAGGGCTGGGCGGCGATCACCGCGGTGGAGAAGGACCAGATCGTGGCCCTGGACGACGATATCGCCTCGCGGTGGGGGCCGCGGGTGGTCGACCTGGTGCAGTCCGTCGCCGATGCGGTGGCCAGGGTCCCGGCGTGACAGACCGGCCGCGGCCGGCCGGTCTGCGGGCCGGCTGGCTGGCCGGTGGCCTGCTCGCCGTGGTCGTCGCGCTGGTCGCGGGCATCGCCTTCGGGCCGGTCCCGCTGCCGCCCGCCGGTGTCGCGGCCGAGCTGCTCGATCTGCTTCCGGGGGTACGGATCGACAGCGGCCTGAGCGCCCGCGAGGTTGCCATCGTCACGGAGTTGCGCCTGCCCAGGGTCGTGCTCGGGTTGCTCGTCGGCGCGCTGCTCGCCCTCGCCGGCGCCGCCTACCAGGGCGTCTTCCGCAACCCGCTCGCCGATCCGCACCTGCTCGGGGTCGCGGCCGGTGCGGGCCTCGGGGTGACGGCCGTCATCGCGTTCCGGTCGGCGGGCGGCGACACCACCACCGAGCTGCCGATCGGTGTGCCGCTGGCGGCCTTCGTGGGTGCCGTCGGCGCCGTCGCGCTGACCTGGCTGCTGGGCGGCGCCGGCGGCCGGGCCCGGACTCCCGCCACGCTGATCCTGTCCGGGGTGGCCGTGTCCGCCTTCCTGGCCGCCGCCCAGACCTTCCTGCTGCAGCGGCACATCGAGGCGCTGCGGGAGGTGTACTCCTGGCTGCTCGGCCGGCTCGCCACCGCGGGCTGGCACGACGTGCTGCTGGTGCTGCCGTACGCGGTGGTGACCGGCGCGATCGTGCTCTCCCAGCGCCGCGAGCTGGACGTGCTGACCGTCGGCGACGAGGAGGCGGCCAGCCTCGGCCTGCACCCGCAGCGCAGCCGCTACCTGCTGATCGCGGCCGCCTCGCTGGGCACGGCCGCCGCGGTGTCGGTGTCCGGGCTGATAGGTTTTGTCGGCATCATCGTGCCGCACACCCTGCGGTTGCTGGCCGGTCCGAGCTACCGGTCCATCCTGCCGCTGTCGGTGCTGTACGGCGGCGCGTTCCTGGCGCTGACCGATCTGCTGGCGCGCACGGTGGCGAGCCCGACCGAGATCCCGATCGGCGTGGTGACCGCCTTCCTGGGCGCGCCCTTCTTCGCCCTCGTGCTGCGCCGGAGCGGGGTCGCCGCATGATCGGCGTGCGCGGGCTGCGGGTGGTGCTGGGCGGTTCGGTGATCGTCGACGGGGTCGATCTGGACGTCGCCGCGGGCGAGTGGGTCACGATCATCGGCCCGAACGGCGCGGGCAAGTCCACGGTCCTGCGGGCCGTCGGCGGGCTGGTGCCGTTCGCGGGCGCGGTCAGCCTGGGTGGCACCCCGCTCGGCCGGCTGCCCCGCCGCGAACGCGCCCGCACGGTGGCGACCGTCGCGCAGTCGCCCGTGGTGCCGCCGGGGATGCTGGTCCTCGACTACGTGCTGCTCGGCCGCACGCCCTACATTCCGGCACTCGGCCGGGAGTCCAGGTCCGATCTGGCCGTGGTCGACGAGGTGCTGACCGCCCTGGGCCTGGTTCACCTGCGGGCCAGGCGGCTCGACACGCTCTCCGGCGGGGAACGGCAGCGGGTCTTCCTGGCCCGCGCGCTCGCCCAGGGCGCCCGCATCCTGCTGCTGGACGAGCCGACCAGCGCCCTCGACATCGGTCACCAGCAGGAGGTGCTCGAACTGGTCGACCGGCTGCGCGGCGAGCGCGGCCTCACCGTGCTGGCCACGATGCACGACCTGACGATCGCCGGCGAGTACGCGGACCGGATGCTGCTGCTGGCCGGTGGCCGGGTGGTGGCGGCCGGCACCGCGTGGGAGGTGCTCACCGAGGAACTGCTGGCCCGGCACTACCGGGTGCGCGTCAAGGTGATCGACGGCGGCCAGGGCCCCCTGGTGGTGCCCGTCAGGAACTAGCCTGCAAGATGGAGAACGTGCCGCCCTGCGGGTCGTCCAGGACGGCGAACCGGCCGATCGGCAGGGTCGTCGGCGGCTGCACGATCCGGCCGCCCAGCGACTGCGCGTAGGCCGTCGAGTCGTCGCAGTCCGCCACGGCGAAGTAGAGCATCCACCGTGGCGGCAGGTCGTCCGGCCACTCGGCGCCGTCCATGGCCCGCATGCCGGCGATGGTGCGGCCCTCGTGCTCCCAGACGATGTAGTCCATGCCGTTCATCGAGCTTTCCCGGGCCACCCAGCCGAAGACCGAGCCGTAGAACGCTGCCGAGCCCTCCACGTCGCGGGTGGTCAGCTCGTTCCAGGTCAGCGCGCCCGGCACGTCGAAGATGTCGGCACCGCGCATCGTGCCCGCCTGCCACACGCTGAACGGCGCGCCGGCCTGGTCGAGGAAGGCGGCCATCCGGCCCTGGTACATCACGTCGAAGGGCGCCACCAGCACCTTGCCCCCGGCCGCCTCGACCCGGGCCGCGATCTCGTCCGCGTCGTCGGTGGCGACGTACGTGCTCCAGGCGGTCGGCTGGCCCTCGCCGTACAGCGGGCCCGCGCCGGCGGTGGCCCGGCCGTCGAGCCGGAACGTGGTGTAGCCGCCGTACTCCTCGCCCGAGACCTCGGCCTCCCAGCCGAACAGTGACGTATAGAAGCGGATCGCGTCCCCGAGGTCGGCGGTACCCAGGTCCACCCAGTTCGGCACACCGGGGGTCGGTGGGTTCATGCCAGCTCCTCGGGGTTACGGCGGACGACAGATGGATCGTTACACCGCGATGCGAGGTACGGGGCTGCTCAGTCGGAAGTTCAACTGAATCGCCGACCTTCGTCGCGTCGATAGGCCCATACGGCCACCCCAGCTAGCGCGAATGTCCACCCCACCAAGGCGGCGATCGATGCCGGCTCCAGTGGGAAGCCGCCGACCGCGGCCCACATCAGCCGCACCGCCGCGCCGGTGGGCAGGTAGGGCGCGATGGTCTCGACGAAGCCCGGCGCGCTGCCCGGCGAGGTCATCAGGCCCCCGCCGAAGGCCAGCGGGAAGAACAGCACCTGCGCCAGCACGATCGCGGCCTTCGCCGGCAGCGAGTAGCCGATCGCCAGCCCCATCAGCGTGAACGGGACCGCGATCAGCGCCACCACGACGACCGCCGCCAGGAAGCGGACCGGCGTGATCGTCGCCTCGGTCGCGACGGCCGCGATCACCACGACCGGTATCAGCGAGGCGCCCATCATGACCAGGCCGGCCAGGATGCGCCCGGCGAAGCGCGGCGCGGCGCCGACGGGCAGGGTCCGGGCGTACGGGTCCCAGGGCTGCGCGCGGTCCTCCGCGACGCCGATGCCGTACTGGAAGAGATTGCTGGTCATCACCACGAAGGTGACCATCGAGGCGGTCGCGTAGGTGGCGTAGACGGGGTCGTCGCCGACGAACGGCACCACGAAGAAGATCATCGAGGCGGCCGGGAAGAACGCGCTGCCGATGAGCGCCATCGGGATCCGGAACGTCTCGATGAGCTGGAAACGGGCGTGGGTCAGGGCGAGGGATGTCATGCGGATCTCCCGTTCGGGCCGCGGGTTCAGGCCGCGGTGAGGGTGAGGAAGGCTTCTTCCAGCGAGGTCGGCCGGACTTCCAGCTCGGTGAAGGGCACGTCGCGGGCGACCAGGTCGCGGACCAGCCGGTCCGCGTCGCCGGTGAGCAGGTGGGTGCGGTCACCGTCGCGCTCGGTGCCGACCACACCGGGAAGGTCGGGCACGGGAGTGGGCAGAGTCAGGCTGACCCGGCGGATGCTGACCAGCCCGCGCACGGCCGCCACGGTGTCGTCGGCCAGCACCCGGCCGCCCCCGATCACCACCACCCGCCGGGCGAGCGCCTCGATCTCCTCCAGGTAGTGACTGGTCAGCACCACCGTGCCGCCGTCGGCGTGGAACTCGCGGATGCCGTTCCACAGCGCGTGCCGGGCCTCCACGTCCAGCCCGGTGGTCGGCTCGTCGAGGAAGACGATGCGCGGCCGGCCGACGAACGCCAGGGCCACCGCGACCCGCCGCTTCTGGCCGCCGGACAGACCGCCGGTCTGCCGCTTGACCAGGTCGGCCAGGCCGAACCGGGCGAGCAGCACGTCCCGGGCCAGCGGGTCGGGAAAGTGCGCGCGGACGAAGTCGACGACCTCGCCCACCCGCAACGCGCCCGGCAGCCCGGTCTCCTGCGGGGTCACGCCCAGCGCGCGCCGGCTCGCCGGGTCACGCGGGTCGCCGCCGCACAACTCCACCCGGCCCGAGGTGGGGCGGCGCACCCCGGTGAGGAGGTTGACCAGGGTGCTCTTGCCGGCGCCGTTGGGGCCGAGCAGGCCGACGAGCTCGCCGGCGTGGACGTCCAGGTTGAGGCGGTCGAGGGCCAGCACGTCGCCGTACCGGCGGGTGGCGTCGAGGGCGCGGGCCAGGATCATGATTGCTCCTTCTCTTCGGCGCCGCCGTTGAGCAGGGCGCGCAGCGCGGCGGTGTAGTCGTCGAAGGCGACCCGGCCGCGCCCGGTGAGCCGGACGAGGGTGGCCGGGGTCCGGCCGTGGTGCGTCTTGACGACCTCGACGTAGCCCGCGTCCTCGAGCTTGCGCAGGTGCACGGAGAGGTTGCCCGCGGTCATCCGCAGGATGTCCTGCAGCCGGGGGAAGGCGATCCGGTCTTCCGTGCGCAGGGTGGAGAGCGCGGCGATGACGCGGAGCCGGGCCTGGGCGTGGATCACCGGATCCAGCTCGGGCAGGGCGCCGGTCACCGGGCCATCCGCAGCCAGGACACGAGCCCGGCGACGAGCATCCCGCCGCCGCCGAACACGGCGACGATCAGCGCGTGCCAGCCGGGCCCGATGATGATGCCGACGACGTTGACGACGCTGATCGAGACGCCGAGGACGTACACGATCCGGTCGTTCCACATGGCGCCGCCGGCCATGTGCAGGGCGCCGGTGAGGGCGACCATGGCGCCGGCCCAGAGCAGGTTGGCGCTCGGCACGGGCAGCACGCTGCTGACCCGGCTGAGCAGCACGGCCATGCCGCAGAAGGCGACCGACCAGGTGAAGCCGTACATAGCGCCCTGGCGCGAGGTGGGACCGGTGATCAGACGGCCGGCGCGGGCGCCGACGACGCCGGTGATGACGCCCGCGAGCGTGATCAGGCAGAGCAGAAGGGTCAGCGGGAGGAACGCCGGCATGTCCACGTAGACGCGCTCGTCGGGGCCGAAGCGCAGGAAGTAGACGCCGAAGCCGATCAGCCAGGCCAGGCCCCAGGGCCACAGCAGCAGGCGGGGGTCGGGCGTCAGCCGGCGACCCGTGGCGGCCCGCTCGCGGGCGATCATGCGGAGCGACTCGGCCGGGTCGCCCGGGGGGAGCTCGTCCTGGTTGGCTTCCATGCAAAGAACTTTACCGCACAAAGTCAAAGAGCTTTGTGCCATAAACCTGACGGCCGAACTCGCTGGCCGGCCCTGCGGCGCCTGGCCTAGCATCGCGCGGTGACCAACCTCGTACTGCGCGCCGCCGACTCCCGCGAACTGCACGCGGTGCTGACGTTCTGGAAGACGGCGGCGGAGAACGACAGCCGTCCCCCGGACACCCCGGCGGCCCTCGCGGCGCTGCACCTGCGCGACCCGGAGGCCCTGATCGTGGCCGTCGAGCGGGACCGGATCGTCGGCACGATCATCGCGGGCTGGGACGGCTGGCGCTGCCACCTGTACCGCCTCGCGGTCGACCCGGAACGCCGCCGCGAGGGCATCGGCCGGGCGCTGATCGCGGCCGCGGAAGACCGCATCCGGTCGCTGGGCGGCACCCGGATCGACGCGATGGTCCTGGACGACAACCCGCGGGCCCACGCCATCTGGGCGGCCCGCGGATATCACCGCCAGGAGGACTGGTCCCGCTGGGTCAAGCCGCTGTGACGGTCGGGCTTCTGTGACGGTCGGGCTTTTGTGACGGTCGGGCTTTTGTGACGGTCGGGCTTTCGCGAGGGTCGGGCTTTCGCGAGGGTCGGGCTTTCGCGAGGGTCGGGCCTTCGTGGCGGTCAGGGCCCGAGCGGCCCGGGCAGCGGCTCGGCGTGCACGACCGAGAGCCGGGACACCGCGCGGGTCAGGACCACGTAGAGCCGGTGCAGGCCGCGGGGCTCGGCGGCCACGATGTCGGCCGGTTCGACGACGACCACGTGGTCGTACTCCAGGCCCTTGACGATCGTGGCCGGCACGACCGTGACCCGCGCCTCGGTCTCGACGTCATCCGGGGTCGCGGCCTCCAGGCCCGCCGCCGCGAGGTGCGCACGCACCCGCTCCACCGCCGCGTCCGCCGCGATGACCGCGACGGACCCCTCGTGCTCCAGCGCCGCGGTCACCTCGACCAGCATCGCGGCATCCACATCGGACCGCGCCGGCACGCCGACGATGGACAGGTCGCCGTCGCGACGCAGCGAGACCGCCTCCGGTACGTCCACCCCCAGCGCCGGGAGCAGGCGGTTGGCCAGGGCCACCACGACAGCGGGTACGCGGAAGCCGACCGTGAGCGGCACCACCACGGCGTCGGGCTTGCCGAGATGCCCGAGGGTGTCCCGCCAGTCGGCGGCGGCCCACGGCGCGGTGCCCTGGGCCAGGTCGCCGAGCAGCGTGATCGAGCCGTGCTCGCTGCGCCGGGCGATGGCCCGGGCCTGCATCGGGGAGAGATCCTGGGCCTCGTCCACCACGACGTGGCCGAAGCTCTGCTCGCGCTCCAGCAGGCCCGCGGCCTCGTCGATCAGCACCAGGTCGGCGGCGCTGAACTTGGCCGCCTTGACGGTGCGCGGCGCCTTCTCCCAGCGCAGCACGGCCTGCTCCGCCTCGGTCAGGATGCCGTCCGCGGCGGCGGCCAGCAGGTCGGCGTCGGTGAGCAGGGCGACGACCAGCCCGGTGGGGGTCAGCTCGGGCCAGGCCGCGTCCAGGAAGTCCCGGACCTGGGCGATCTTGCTCATCCGACGCAGCCAGCCCTCGCCGGGCGAGTTGCCCGTGCGGTATTCCGACTGCCGTTGCAGCAGCGCGACGACCCGGGCCCGGACCCGCTCCCGGCCGACCGCGTACGGCAGGTTCTCGCGCCGGGCCTCGTCCACGATCCGGCGCAACGGCTCCGGATCGATCCGCCAGCGGTACGAGCCGTCCGACACCATGATCGGCTCAACCGGCTTGGCGAGCCGGCTCCACAGCGCCTTCCGCAGCACCGCGGCCATCCGAGGATCGTGCTTGAGTAGGGCGGCGGCATCGTCGTCGCGCCCGCGCACCGGGACCCGGGCGATCAGGTCGTCGACCGTGGCCTGCTGCACCTCGACCTCGCCGAGCGCCGGCAGCACCGCCGAGATGTAGGAGAGGAACGCGGTGTTCGGACCGACGATCAGCACGCCGGAGCGGCGCAGCCGCTCGCGGTGCAGATAGAGCAGGTACGCGGCCCGGTGCAGCCCGACCGCGGTCTTACCGGTGCCGGGCGCGCCCTGCACGCAGATCGAGTCCTCGAGGTCGGCGCGGACCAACTCGTCCTGTTCGGGCTGGATGGTGGCGACGATGTCCCGCATCGGGCCGACCCGCGGACGCTCGATCTCGGCGGTCAGGATCCGGCTCTTGGTGCCCAACTCCTCGCCGCGGTCCAGGTGCTCGTCCTCGAAGCTGGTCAGCGAGCCCTTGACGAAGCCGAATCGGCGGCGGGTCGAGACGCCCCGCGGATCCCGCACGCTGGCCTGGTAGAACGACTGGGAGAGCGGCGCCCGCCAGTCCAGGACCATCGGCTCGCCGGCGTCGTCGGTGACGTGCCGCCGCCCGATGTGGTAGGCCGTCTCATCGATGTCGAGCTTGCCGAAGAACAACGGGGTGCTGGGATCGTCGGCCAACTCGGCGACGCGGCGCGACAGCGTCCGGCCGAGGGCCTCGGCGCCGTAGGCGTCACCGGCGACGTCGGCGCCGACGGCGAAGAGGGACTCGGCACGCCCGCGCATCCGGGCCAGCGCGGCCCGGGACTCGATCAGGTGGGTGCGTTCGGCAAGGAGTTCGGTGTCCAGTTCCGATGCGGGCACGCTGATTTCCTATCGCGGTAGCTCGCTGCTCGCTCGCGTATCCGGCGACGGGTGGCCGTCGTCCGGCGCGGGGACGTCCGCTGCGGTGTCGTCTCAACCGCGGCCGTCAAGCGGCCCCGTACGATACGCGGCTCCGCCGCGCCGGGCCATCGGGTTTCGTTTTTTTCGTTCATTCAGCTTGTCGACCACTTCGCGCCGCGCTGCTGGTCGCCTGGCTGCCTGCCGGTCGTGCGCCGGGCGGACGTGAGATAGGTCCCTTGCCGCAGGTGGGGCTCCCGCATCCGGTGCCCGCCGGGGATAGCGTCGGTGCATGACCGACTCAGCGCGACGGCCCCGGGTAGGGCACATCCAGTTTCTCAACTGCCTGCCCATCTACTGGGGCCTGATGCGTTCGGGCGCCCTGCTCGACGTCGATCTGTACAAGGACACCCCGGACCGGCTCAACGCCGCCCTGGTCGCCGGCGACCTGGATATCGGCCCGATCTCCCTGGTCGAATATCTGCGCAACGCCGACGACCTGCTGCTGCTGCCAAACCTCGCGGTCGGCAGCGACGGCCCGGTCCTCTCGGTCAACCTGGTCTCCACCCGGCCGCCGGCCGAGCTCGACGGCCGGCCGGTCGCCCTCGGCTCGACCTCGCGGACCGGCGTGCTGCTCGCGCAGATGCTGCTCGCCGAGCGGTACGGCGCCGAGCCCGAATACTTCCGCTGCCCGCCGGAGCTCAACCAGATGCTGCTGGAGGCCGATGCCGCGGTGCTGATCGGCGACCCGGCCCTGCGCGCCATGTACGAGGCCCCGGAGCTCGGCCTGCAGGTCATCGACCTGGCACAGGCCTGGAAGGAGTGGACCGGCCTGCCGATGGTCTTCGCCGTCTGGGCGGTCCGCAAGGAGTTCGCCACCGCCAACCCGGGCATGGTCAAGGAAGTGCACGAGGCGTTCCAGCGCTCGCGGGATCTGTGCCTGGGCGAGCTGGACGAGGTCGCCGAGTCGGCGGCGCGCTGGGAGCCGTTCGACGCCGCGACGCTGGCCACGTACTTCCGGGCGCTGGACTTCTCGCTGGGTGAGCGGCAGATCGCCGGGGTGCGCGAGTTCGCCCGCCGGGCCGCGGCCCGCGGCGAGGCGCCGGCCCTGCCGGCGGACGGCCCGATCTTCGCGGAGGTATAGCCCCTTTTGCGCTGGAGGGGGTAGCGCCAACTCCGTCCTTACTGGAGCATGAATCGGTGGCCAATCGACTGAAGAGTCTTGCGATCCGGCTCGCCCTGCCCATTGCCATGATCGGGATGACCGCCGTCGGCGCGGCCTCCCCGGCGCGGGCCGAGGCTGAGCCGTCCGAGGTCGAGCTGCCCGTCGTCGAGATCTTCGTGCCCAGCCCGGTGGTCACCACCGTCGGCGGCAGCAAGACGGTGCCGTTCGAGGTCACCAATGTCGGCAAGACCGCCGCGACCGGCCTGGTCGTCGATTTCGCCAGCGCCGCGGCCCCGATCGACCCGCGGATCGGCTTCCAGCCGCCGGCGGGCTGCACGCCCACCGGCTGCGCTGTCGGCGATCTCGCCTCCGGCGCCCGCAAGACCTACACGTTCACGGTGCGGCCCACGGCCGCGCTGCCCGAGACCGGCGCGAGCTTCGCCGTGTCGGTGCACGATGCCGGTGCCGCGTGGCAGGCTTCGACCACCGTCACGGTGGTGCGCGCCGCGCGGGGGGTCGACCTCGAGACCGCCGAGATCCCGGATATCAAGCTGGCCGCGGGCAAGTCCGCCGCGCTGCCGATCTCGATCCGCAACAACGGCAACACGGCCACCGAGGGCGTCGCGATCGAGCTGGCCGCGCAGCCGTTCGTCACCTTCCCCAACAACTACAGCAACTGCGTCGACGTCGACATCCTGCCGGGCATCGTCTGCTATTTCGACCTCACCCTGGAGCCGGGCGCGGTGTTCACCATGTCGCCGTCGACCCCGCTCACCGTCGCCGTCGACCCCGCCGCGCCGGGCCCGGCGCAATACTCCGCCAGCATGTTCGCCCTCAATCTTGAAGACCCGTCGAAGGACGCCGGCCTGGCCGCCGCGCAGAAGGCGGCGAAGAAGGCGGGCTCCAAGCTGCAGCTGGTGCCGGCCGCGCAGAGCCTCGCCGTCGACGAGAGCGAGCTGAACGTCTGGGACAACTCGACGTCGTTCCTGGTCAAGGTGCCGCTGAGCCCGGCGGACAGCGCGGCGATCGGCGACACCTTCGAAGGCAAGATCGGCGCCAGCAGCACGGTCAAGATCGGCCTCCGCAACAACGGCCCGGCGACCGTGCTCGGCCCGGCCAAGGATTGGAAATACGCGGCGGAGGTGCGGACGCCCTCCGGCCTGGCGCTGACCAAGGTGGACAAGCGCTGCTTCCCGAACGGCGACGGCGACCCGAGCTGGGACAAGCCCGGCCAGGTCAGCGGCCATGAGTACATCTGCGTGGCCACCGAGTGGCTGGCCCCCGGCAAGCAGGACCTCTTCTCCTTCTCCGGCAAGATCAAGGACGGCAAGAACGAGGACGAGGGCACGATCAAGGTCCTGGGCGGCGTGCAGGACCTGAACGAGTCCAACGACATCGCGAAGGTCAACGTCAAGGTGACCGCCGCGGGCTCCGGCAGTGGTGGCGGCTCCGGCGGCACCGGCGGCGGCCTGGCCATCACCGGAGCGCCGACCGGGCGGATCGCCGGCGCGGGCCTGCTGCTCGTGTTCACCGGAGCCATGGCCCTGGTGCTCACCCGCCGCCGCCAAACCATCTAACCGCGCCCGCCGCCGGGGCCATCGTCACCGCGCCCCGGGCGCTGTCGAGATCATCTGACCGCGCCCCGGCGCCGCCGGGACCGGCTATCCGCGGGTCACGACGTCGGCGTCGATGTCGCCGATCGTCGGCAGGCCGGTCTGCGCCATCGCCCGGGCCAGGTCGGTCCGCAGAAGATCCAGGCAATCCCGTACGCCGTCAGCGCCGCCGGCGGCCAGCGCCCACAGCACCGGCCGGCCGATGAGCACGGCCGTCGCGCCCAGCGCCAGCGCGGTCAGCACATCGCCGCCGTCCTGGATCCCGCCGTCGACGAGCACCGGGACCCGGCCCGCAACCGCCGCGGCGACCGGGCCGAGCGCCCGCGGGGTGGCGATCACCCGGTCCAGTTGGCGGCCGCCGTGGTTCGAGACGATCACTCCGGCCGCACCCGCGTCGACACACGCCGCCGCGTCCCGGGCCCCCAGCACGCCCTTGACCAGCACCGGCTTGCCGGAGATCCCGGCGAGCCAGGCGATCGCCGCCGAGTTCAGCGCCGGATCCTGTTCGCTGCCCGCCGGGCGGGTGGCCGGCGACAGCGCGCCGGCCTGCGGCACCGGCCGCGGATGCACGTACGGGGCGTCGGCGGTGAGCACGATCGCGCTCGCCCCGGCCGCGACCGCCGCGCGTACCTGGCGTTCGGTGATCTCCCGGTCCCGCAGCACGTAGGACTGGAACCACCAGGGCCGGCGCAGCGGGACCTCGGCGAGCGGGCGGCCGGCCCGGGCGCTGAGCACCAGCAGCGAGCCTGCCGCCTCGACGCCCCGGACCGTCGCCGCCTCGCCCTCGGGATGGGCGAGCGTGTGCAGGGCGGTCGGCCCGGCCAGCACCGGGGCGGCGAGCCGGGCGCCGAACAGTTCGACCTCGGTGCTCACCCGGGACACGTCGCGGAACAGCCGCGGAACGAACCGCCATTCACGCCACGCGGCCGTCGCCTCGTCCCGGGTGACCTGCGCGCCGAAGCCGTCGCGGTAGTAGTCGAAGACAGCCGCGGGCAGCACGGCCCGGGCGTCCTCCTCCAGAGTCGTCACGCTCAGCCCGCCAGCACCTGGTCGAGGGCGGCCACATCCTCGGCGGTGAGCCGCCACTCTCCGGCGGCGGCGTTCGCCCGGACCTGCTCCGGCGTGGTGGCTCCGGCGATCACGCTGGACACCGCGGGCTGCGCGGCGAGCCCGGCGATCGCGACATCGAGCAGGCTGTGCCCGCGCTCCTTGCCGTACGCGGTCAGCGCCTCGATGGTGTCCCAGTCAGCGCCGTCCAGCCAGCGCTGGTATCGCTCCAGCGCCAGCCGGGTGCCCTCGGGCGGCGTGATGCCGCGCTGGTACTTGCCGCTGAGCAGGCCGCTGTCCAGCGGGAAGAACGGCAGCAGGCCCAGCCCGAACTGCTCGCAGGCCGGCACGACCTCGTCCTCGACCGCGCGCTGCAACAGGCTGTACTGATTTTGCGCGCTGATGAACGGGCTGTGGCCGGCCGTCCGGGCCGTCCAGTCCGCGTCGGCGATCTGCCAGCCCGCGAAGTTCGAGTTGCCCAGGTAGCGCACCTTGCCGCTGCGGACCAGGTCGTCGAGCGCCGACAGCGTCTCCTCGATCGGGGTGGCCTCGTCGGGCGTGTGGATCTGATACAGGTCGATGTAGTCGGTGCCGAGCCGGCGCAGGGAGGCCTCGACCGCCCGCACGATGTAGGACCGCGAGCCGCGGGCGCCGCGGTCGGCGCCGTTGAGGCCCTCCATGTCCATGCCGAACTTGGTCGCCAGCACGATCTCGTCGCGGCGACCCTGCAGGGCCGCGCCGAGGCACTCCTCGGAACTGCCGTGCGGGGTCCCGTAGATGTCGGCGGTGTCGAACAAGGTGATCCCCGCGTCGAACGCCGCGTCGACGACCGCCCGGGTGCCGGCGGCGTCGAGCTTGCGGCCGAAGTTGTTACAGCCGATGCCGACAACCGAGACCACCAGGCCCGAGGTGCCGAGGCGGCGATAGCTCATCTCACTCATGATCCGACCCTATGCCGCCGGCGTTGCCGAAATAATCCGGCAACACATCAGTCGATGTCTATTGACACACCGTGTTAACTATTTGATGCTGTGAGAGCGCTCTCTGACGCTTCCCCCAAAGCTACTCGCGCCGTCCGTCTCCCGAGGAGCCATCGTGCGTATCCGACCAAAACTCCTGCATGCGCTGGTCGCGCTGGCCGTCGCGGTGCCGCTCGCGGCCGTGGCTGCCGCGCCGGCCCACGCGGTCGGCCCGGCCCTGCTGCCGGTCACCGTCACCAACAATTCCGGCCGCGGCGAAGCCGTTCACCTGTACGTGATCGGCATCAACCTGACCACCAACCGGCTCGGCTACGTCAATCAGGGCGGCGCCTTCACTCCGTGGCCGGCCGGCGCGATCCCGCCGTCGCCCGCCCCCGACGTGGCGATCGGCGGCCCCGGCAGCGGGGGCGCCACCACGATCCACTTCCCGCGCGGCTTCTCCGGGCGGGTGTACTTCTCGCTCGGTGAGAAGCTCAAGTTCTTCCTGACGCCGGACGGCCTGGTCCAGCCGGCACCGTGGGCCAGCGGCGACGCCAACTACAACATCCTGTTCGACTGGAGCGAGTTCACCTACAACGACGCGGGCCTGTGGCTGAACAGCTCGCAGGTCGACATGTTCGCGGTGCCGCACGCGGTGACGGTGACGGGCGCGACGGGCGCGACGAAGAAGACCGGGGAACTGCTGAACAACGGCCGCAACAACGTCATCAACGGGATCAAGGCGCAGGCGGGCTGGGCCAACACGGTCTACACCCGTTCCGACGGGACCGTGCTGCGGGCGCTGGCGCCGGGCAAGGCGGCGGGTGCCGGGCTGCTCAGCGCGAGCTACCTGGACTCGTACATCACCTCGGCGTGGAACGCGTACACGAGCAAGACGCTGACGGTGGTGCCGTTCGGTGACCAGCCGAACACGAAGTACTTCGGCCGGACGTCCGGCAACGTCATGAGGTTCACGAACAGCGCGGGCCAGCAGGTGGCCTCGTTCAACAAGCCGTCGTCGGCCAGCGTCTGGGGCTGCGACGGCGACCTGCCGGCCCCGAACGACCTGGTGGTCGGGCCGATCTCCCGGACCCTCTGCGCGGCGCTGAACCGGGGCACGCTGGGGACCATCGACACCCAGCCGAGCACCAACGCGGCACAGTTCTATCAGAACACCCCGACGAACCAGTACGCGAAGATCATCCACCAGAACATGGCGGACGGTAAGGCGTACGCGTTCGCCTTCGACGACGTGGGCAACTTCGAATCGCTGGTGCACGACGGCGACCCGCGCGCGGCCGGGCTGATCCTGACCCCGTTCGGCGCGGGCGGCCCGACCACGCCGCCGGCGGGCGGGGGACAGGCGCTGATCAGCGACTGGAACGGCAAGTGCATCGACGTGCCGAGCGGCAACTTCGTGGACGGTGCGCCGCTGCAGATGTGGACCTGCAACGGCTCGAACGCCCAGAAGTGGACCTCGGCGGGCGGTGCCCTGCAGGCGCAGAACAACAAGTGCATGGACGTGGCCGGCGGCGGAACGGCGAACGGCACGGCGGTGCAGCTCTACACCTGCAACGGGACGGGTGCGCAACAGTTCGTGCTGTCGGGCGCGGGAGACCTGGTGAACCCGCAGGCCAACCGCTGCGTCGACATCAAGGAGTGGAACGGCGCGGATGGCGGGCGCCTCCAGCTCTGGGACTGCGCGGGCTCGGCCAACCAGAAGTGGCACAAAGGCTGATCGCAGGTGAAACCAGGCGGGCCCGTGCGATCAGCACGAGCCCGCCTGGCCTGGCGATCTCAGGCGAGCGACGGCGACGGTTGGTCGGCGGCGATGCGCAGCGCCTCGACCAAGCGGCGGTAGAGGTCGTCGGAGCGGTACAGCTCGGTGTGCGTGCCGATGGCACGGATCCGGCCGTCCTCCATCACCACGATGCGGTCGGCGTCGAGGACCGTGGAGAGGCGGTGCGCGATGGTGATCACCGCGCCGTCGGCGGCGCGGTCGCGGATGCACTGGTGGACTGCCGCCTCGGTCAGGCCGTCGACCTGGGCGGTCGCCTCGTCCAGCAGCAGCACCTCCGGGGTGCGCAGCAGGGCGCGGGCCAGAGCGATCCGCTGCCGCTGGCCGCCGGACACGTCGGTCGACGCCAGCGACGTGTCCAGGCCGTCCGGTAGCTCGTCGATCTTGTCGGCCAGGCGGACCGCTTCCAGCACCACGCGCAGCTCGTCGTCGGTGGCCGAAGGATGGGTGAACCGCAAATTGTCCCGGATCGTGCCGGGCACCACCGGCGTCTCCTGCTCGACGTAGGCCAGCCGGCCCCGGACCTCGGCGTGCGTCCACGACGAATACGGCCGACCGTCCAGCAGGATCTGCCCGCCGTCCGGTTCGAGGAATCGCAGCAGCAGCGAGAACAGCGTGGTCTTGCCCGCGCCGGACGGACCCACCACAGCGGTGTGGCCGCGGTGCGGGATCTCCAGGTCGATGCCGCGCACGGCGGGCGGGGCATCCGGGCCGTACCGGGCGGTGACATCGCGCAGCACCAGCAACGGAGTGCCCGCGTCGCGGGTCGCGCCGGCCGTCGGTGCTGCCGTGAGTGGTCCGTCCGGTTCGACGGCGAGGGCCTCCAGCTCGCCGATCCGCCCGGCGGCGGCGATGCCGGCCTGCAACGCCGTCACGTTCTGGGTCAGCTCGGTGATCGGGCCCATCAGCTGAAACACGTAGAGCAGGAACGCGATGAGTGTGGACACCTCGAGCAGGCCACGGTTCGCGCGCCAGGCGCCGACGGCCAGGATGAGGATCACCGACAGCTGAATGCCGGACCACGCGATCGTCCAGACGTACGCGCTCACCTTGGCGGCGCGGACGCTGTGCGCGGCGGCGTCCCGGGCGTCGGCGACGATCTGCTCGCTCTGCCGGGCCTCGGCCCGGCTCGCCTTGACGGTCCGGATCGCCCGGAGCGAACCCTCGAGCGTCCCGCCCAGGCGTCCGACGGATTCCTGGGCGGCGGTCTGCGCGGCGCTGATTCGCGGCATGAGGATCGCCATCAGCGCGCTGACCACGAGGACCGCGGCGAGGGTGCTGCCGAACAGCGGTAGGTCGAGAACGCCCATCAGAACGAGGGTGCCGAGCAGCCCGACCCCGGCGTTGATCAGCCCGACGATGCTGCCGGAGGCCTCGTGCAGCAGCCCGGTGTCGGAGGTGACCCGGGTGACGAGCTCACCGGTGGACCGGCTCTGCAGGTCGCCGACCCGAGCCCGGAAGTAGCGCCGGACGATGCGGGTGCGCGCCTCCAGCACGATCCGTTCGGCGAGCGTGCCGAGCAGGATCCACTGCCCCAGGGTGATCGCTGCGCCGACCACGATCAGGGCCAGAAGCGCGGCGATCGGCGACGTGAGATCGACGTCGGTGCGCAGGGTGTCGAGCACCCACTTGGTCACCATCGGGGTGGCGAGCGCGGCGGCGTTGGCCAGCAGGCCGAGGACGAGGCCGATCAGCATCGTCCGGCGATGGGGTCGGAGCATGACGAGCAGGGACCGTATTCTTTTGGTATCCGCCATGCCCGTAGTGGAACATCATTGTTCCATTACGGGCAAGTGATAATCTGCCGCTGTGGTGGACATCCGCGAATCGGGCAGCCGGGCCCGCACCCGGCAGGCGATCCTCGACGCCGCCATCGAGGTGTTCGCCCGCAGCCCGGCCGCCTCGCTGGGGGACGTGGCGGCGGCCGCCGGCGTGGGGCGCACCACGCTGCACCGGTATTTCGCGGAGCGGGCCGACCTGACGGCCGCATTGCGCGACGAGGCGATAGACCGGCTCAACCGGGCGCACGCCCGCGCCCGGGTCGGCGACGACACCGGCGCTGAGGCCATCCGCCGGCTCTGCCAGGAATACTTCGACCTGGGCGACGTCCTGTCCTTGCTGTTCAACGAGCAACTGGGCACCGTCGACGACGCCTGGGGCAACGCCGGCGGCTGCGACGCCGATTTCCTGGCCATGGTGGAGCGCGGGCACCGGGACGGCAGCGTCGACGGGGAACTGCCGGCCACCTGGATCAACAGTCTCATCTGGTCGCAGCTGTACGCCGGGTGGAGCTATCTCGCCGAATACGGCGTGTCCCGGCACGAGGCGTTGCGGCTCATCCTGCGCTGCGTCGCGGGAGCGGTGACGCCCCCGCGAAGCCCTAGCGGCGGTCAGCAGGTCGACTTATAGGCGGCCTGGGCCGCCCGCGTCGCGCGCGGTGGGCGGTCCGCGTGTCTCGCGCGGTGAGCGCCTGGTCCACGCCGCGCTGGCCGGTGACGCCCGGCTGCCGCGCGCACTTGGCGAGCCGGTGCGCCCGGCATTCGAGGGCGTTTTCCTCGCGGACGACCTAGGTGGATGGCGGCGCGGCCAGGTCGCGGTAGGCCGGGCGGAGGATGTCGACCAGGGGGATGTGACGGACGCGGATCTGGGGTGCGTCCAGCACCCGCAGCAGCAGCTCCGGCGGCGCTGCCATGCGCCCGGGCCGTTCCCGGAGGCGGCTCAGCGAGATGGCCGGGGTATAGAAGTCGGTCAGGCGGGCCGCCAGCTCGACCTCCGCCACGGCCAGCGGATCGATCGTCTCGACCGGCTCGGGAAGGCCGCGCAGGGCGGCCAGCAGCTCGTCACGGCCGCGCCCCCGCCAGGCCAGCACGAGGAACGGGTCGTCGTCAAAGGCTTCCGCCAGCACGTAGAGCACCGCGGACACGTGCTTGCAGGGCTCGCCCCAATCCGGGCACGAGCAACTCATGCCCAGCTCGGACGGGAAGAGCGGCAGGTCCAACTCGTCGAAGAGGTCCACCAGCTCGTGCGGAATCTCGCCCGCCAGCAACGCCGCGCGGTGCAGCGCCTGCGCGCCCAGGGCCGTGAGGATTTTCGTCCACTGTGCCTGGTCGTATGCCGGGATGTCGATGGTCACCTGGTATGGCTGCGGGCGGGAGCCCTGCACCAGGCCCGCGACCCGGCCGGGGGTCAGCTCGAAGTTGATGACCTGGCCCTTGCGTGCGTATGCCCGGCCGCGCGCCAGCCGACCCGGGTCGCAGGTGCGTTCCAGGATGTCGACGAAACGCCGGGACCACCACTGCTCGCCGATCTTGCCGCGTTTGGCGCGCACGGCTATGCCGCCGTCCACGCGGATCGGCCCGGTGCTGTCGAACCAGCGTCCCTTCGGGTCCACGGGCATGGTCAGCTCACCGCCACCGGATCGAGCGAGAACAACTCACGCAGCTGGTGGGTGTCGAGGTCGGTCACCCAGTCCTCGCCGGTGCCGACCACCGAGGAAGCCAGCGTCTTCTTGCGCTCGATCATCGCGTCGATCTTCTCCTCGAGCGTGCCGGTGCAGATGAATTTGCGAACCTGCACGTTGCGGGACTGTCCGATTCGGAACGCCCGGTCGGTGGCCTGGTCCTCGACCGCCGGATTCCACCAGCGGTCCACGTGGATGACGTGGTTGGCGGCCGTGAGATTCAGGCCCGTGCCGGCTGCCTTGAGCGACAGCAGGAACAGCATCGGCTCGGTGTCGTTCTGGAAACGGTCGACCAACTCGTCCCGCCGGGCCTTCGACAGTCCACCGTGGAGCCAGAGCACCGGCCTGTCCAGATGCGCCGCCAGGTATGGCTGCAGCATCGTCCCGAA